>DXXQ01000161.1 GCA_019416265.1 Clostridiales bacterium
CGAATATTATTAAGGCGAACAGTCTGGGACTGCTCATCATCATGTTTACCTTTTACATGATCGACGAGGGCGAATTTTCCAGATCTACCTATATTATGTTCTATCTCTTCAACATCGTGCTGCAATGGGGCTCGCGTATGCTGATGTACGCTTTTCTCAAAAATATGAGAGAGCGGGGACTGAACCAGAAGCAGATCATCTGTGTGGGCTACAGCCGTGCCACAGAGGAGTATATCGACAGAGTGCTGAAGAATCCCCAGTGGGGCTATCTGATCCGCGGGATTCTGGACGATAATGTTCCGGCAGGAACAATGTATAAGGGAATCAAGGTAATCGGCCGGATTGCCAACTTAAATGTCATTCTTCCGGCGAACCGCCTTGATGAGATTGCCATCACCCTTGGCCTGAACGAGTATTACCGTCTGGAGGAGATCGTGGCTCTGTGCGAAAAGTCAGGAGTACACACAAAATTTATTCCGGATTATAATAGAATCATCCCTACGAAGCCATATACAGAGGACATTCTCGGACTTCCGGTGATCAATATCCGATATGTTCCCCTCAGCAACACCTTCAATGCTCTTGTGAAACGAGTCATGGACATTGTAGGTTCCATAGTGGGAATCATCGTCACTTCACCGGTAATGCTTGTTATGTGTATTCTGATCAAGCTTACATCGCCCGGCCCTTTGATCTACAAACAGGAGAGGGTCGGACTTCACAATAAGACCTTCTGGATGTATAAATTCCGCTCCATGGAAATACAGCCGGAAGCAGAGGAAAAAAAGGCATGGACTGTCAAAAATGACCCGAGAGTCACAGGAATCGGCAAGTTTATGCGGCGTACAAGTATTGATGAGCTGCCTCAGCTTTTCAACATATTAAAAGGCAATATGAGTCTTGTAGGGCCAAGACCTGAGAGACCCTTCTTTGTGGAAAAATTCAGGGAAGAGATTCCCAGATATATGGTGAAGCATCAGGTTCGCCCGGGACTGACCGGCTGGGCGCAGGTGAACGGCTTCCGCGGAGATACGTCTATCAGAAAGCGTATTGAATGTGATCTTTATTATATTGAGAACTGGAGTGTGGGCTTCGACATAAAGATCATGTTCCTGACGATTTTTAAAGGCTTTGTAAACAAAAACGCATACTAAGATAAGGGGAAAAAATATGGCTAGACCAGGAAAAAAGAAAAGAGTATTATTCATCCTTGAAATTGTGGTTCTTCTTCTGTTTATCGGCGGTCTTTATGTATACGGTCAGATTACATCAAGACTGGACAAGGTATCCCAGCCGAAAATTGAAAAAGAAAAGATTCTTGTAAACTCTGAGATTCCCGAAATGACGGGATTTACGACCTATGCCATTTTCGGCGTAGACAGCCGTGGAGAGGGAAGTTCCCTTTCTGCAAACAACAGCGATACGATGATTATTGTAAGCGTGAATAATGATGCCAAAGAGGTGAAGCTGGTATCCCTGTACAGAGATACTTTCCTGAACGTGGGAAACGGTACTTATACCAAAGCGAATGCTGCTTATGCATACGGGGGACCGGAGCAGGCGATCTCCATGCTTAACACAAACCTTGATCTGAATATCACAGATTATGCAACTGCGGATTTCAGCGCTTTAGTTGAGATTGTCGACGCAGTGGGCGGCCTTGACATTCCGCTTTCCTGGGATGAGATTGCCCATGTGAACAGCTATTGTGTGGAAACCTCCGAGGTAACAGGCAAATCCTACACCCCGATCGAAAGACCGGAAACACAGCCTGAAGACACAGAGGCTCCCATTGGAACCTATCACCTCAACGGAGTACAGGCAACGGCATACTGCCGTATCCGCTACACCTCAAGTCTAGACATGGGACGTACGGAACGTCAGAGGACAGTTATCAGTATGATCGTTGATAAGGCAAAAAAAGCCAATATCACAACCCTGTTTAAGATTGTAGATGCAGTTTTCCCAATGGTGGAGACCTCTGTTTCCAAGTCGGAGATCCTCAAACTGATCCCTGTTTTCCTGACCTATGACATCGGAGATAAGACAGGATTCCCATTTGAGTACAAATTCTCCAATGTAAAGGGAAGCATCATTGTTCCTACAACTCTGGAAAGCAATGTGGCAGAGCTTCACAAGCTTCTCTACGGAGATGCGAACTACAGCCCTTCCTCAGAGGTTGTAAACAGAAGTAATGAAATCCTCAATGCAGTGGGCGGTGCAGCCAACCTGGAGGATGCGGCGGCAACTCCTTCACCGGATCAGACAGAGCCGGAGGATGATTTCATCTGGTCAAATGATGGAAATACCGGAAATAATTACGACAACAGCTATGGAGACAGCGGAAGTACCGGAGGCGGCGATTACGGAGACGGAAGCGGCGGTGACTACGGAGACAGCGGAAATACCGGAGGCGGTGACTACGGAGACAGCGGAAATACCGGAGGCGGCGATTACGGAGACGGAAGCGGCGGTGACTACGGAGACGGAAGCGGCGGCGACTACGGAGACGGAAGCGGCGGTGACTACGGAGACGGAAGCGGCGGTGACTACGGAGACGGAAGTGGCGGTGACTATGGAGATGGAAGCGGCGGCGACTACGGCGGCGTAGGAGACGGCACAGAGGGAAGCTTTGATGACGGAGCTTCATCCGGAGAAGGCACTGTAGAATATACGGAATAAATCTGAAAGACAATACAAAAAAGACCATCCCTTAGCAGGATGGTCTTTTCTTAAAGAAACAGGCAGATGATAAGATTACGGAGGAGCGGAAATGGAGAATAAAAGTGTTGATGTGATCATTCCTGCATACCACCCGGGAAATTCTTTTCCCGAGCTGATACAGAGACTGGAGGAACAGGAGGTAAAGCCGGACAGAATCCTTGTGATCAATACAGAAAAGGAATTCTGGAATCCCCGGTGGGAGAGCCTCAGCCCCAGACTGGAGGTGCGCCATATCAGAAAATCAGAGTTTGACCATGGCGGAACAAGGCGTTATGCAGCGGGACTTTCCGAAGCGGATATTCTGGTCTTTATGACTCAGGACGCTGTTCCGGCAGACAGAAAGCTGATAGGGAATCTCATAAAGCCTCTTCTTGAAAACAGTACCACCGGCGCGGCCTATGCAAGACAGCTTCCCGCAAAGGACTGCAGCTTTATTGAAAAATATACCCGTTCTTTTAATTATCCGGAAGAGCCTTCGGTAAAAGGACTTAAGGATATAGAGAAGTACGGCATTAAAACATATTTTTGCTCCAATGTATGTGCGGCCTATGACAGGCGCGTTTACGAAAAGCTTGGGGGATTTGTACGGCAGGCCATTTTCAACGAGGATATGATTTATGCGGGGACAATGGTAAAGGCGGGATACTGCGTTGCCTATGCAGCGGATGCAAGGGTATATCATTCCCACAATTATACGGCGGCACAGCAGTTCCACAGAAATTTCGATCTTGGAGTTTCCCAGGCGGAACACCCGGAGATTTTTTCCGAGGTTCCCTCCGAGGGAGAGGGTCTTCGCCTTGTGAAAAAGACATTTCTGTATCTTGTGAAACAGGGGCGTATCTGGCTGATACCCGGACTGATTCTGCAAAGCGGCGCAAAATATGCAGGATATTTCCTTGGAAAAAGATATAAAAAGCTGTCTGAAAAGACAATTCTTTTCTGTACTATGAACCCCGCTTACTGGGAAAAGAAGGACCTGAAGTAGAAAAAGTGCGTTCACTGCATTTTACGAGAATTGTCACATTTTGAACACAATTCGTTGCTATACTGAGTTCATAAAATGATACAAATAACAAAAAGAAACGCTCTGGGGAAATAAAGCTGAGGGGAGCTTTCTTTGAAGGTATAGAAAGGAGCTGTGATTCATGAGTGAAGGCAGAGAGGATTTTGAGGAATTAAATCCGCCGGAGCCAAGATATGAGCACTATCAGCTGGGACAGAAGAATCCGGATGCAGGGGACAGCTCCGGGAAACAGGATGGACCGGAGAATAAGCCCAATTCATTCGGAAGGAAGCTGGTGGCGACGATTGCCCTTGCAGTCGTATTTGGTGTGGTTGCCGGAGGCGTTTTCTGGGGAATAAAGGCTGCGGCAGACAAGTATACAGGAACTGATAAGAGTGCGGTGCGGATAGGAAGTACGGATACGATTACGGAATATACATCGGAAGAGAGGGAAGAATCAGGAACAGTCTCCGGAAAAGGAGCTGTTGCAGAGGTTGCAGAGGCATCCATGCCTGCAGTTGTGGCGATCACGACAGTAAGCATCAAGGAGATTCCCAGCTTTTTCGGATATGCCACTTATCAGAAGAGAAGCTCCGGAAGCGGTTCCGGAATTATTGTGGGAGAGAACGATGAGGAGCTTTTTATTGCAACAAACAACCATGTGGTGGAGGACTCTTCTACACTGAGCGTATGCTTTATCGGCGATGATGTGGAAAATGCAGAGGAGGAATCCCTGAATCTGGTGACGGGAGACGGAGATCTGAACCTGGAGGATGCGGTGACAGGCAGCATTAAGGGAACGGATGCGGAGAACGACCTGGCAGTAGTGACAGTGAAGAAGGCTGATATTCCGGAGGATACGTTAAGCCAGATCAAGGTTGCAAAGCTTGGAAATTCCGATTCCCTGACTGTGGGAGAACAGGTGGTAGCCATAGGAAATGCACTGGGCTATGGACAGTCTGTGACCTCCGGATGGGTCAGCGCCCTGAACAGAAACATCAGCACAGAGGACGGAAGCGGCACAGATCTCATTCAGACAGATGCTGCCATTAATCCAGGAAACAGCGGAGGCGCCCTTCTCAATATGCAGGGTGAGCTCATTGGAATCAACTCCGCGAAATATGCGGATTATGCAGTGGAGGGAATGGGCTACTCCATTCCCATTTCCAAAGCACAGCCGATCCTTGAGGATATTATGAACCGGAAGACGAGAGAGGTTGTAGATGAGGAAAAAGCAGCCTATATGGGAATCAAACTGAGAAACCGTTCCCAGGAAGTGATCCAGATGTACGATATGCCGGAAGGGGCTTTTATCAGCGGTGTAGTCCCCGGGGCAGCGGCAGATGAGGCGGGAATCCGGGAAGGAGATATTGTGGAAACCCTTGACGGAGTCCAGGTGAGCAGTGAGAAGGATCTTCTTGAGAAGCTTCAGCACTATGAGGCAGGAGAGACTGTGGAGGTGGAAGTCGCAAGATTTACAGACGGCGGATATGCGGAGACAACGTTTGACGTTACCTTTGATTACAGGCCTCAGTAAAAAAGCGGGAAGAAGCAGCAGAGGATTAAAAAATAAAATACTAAAAACAGAAGGGATGCTGAAAAACGGTATCCCTTTTTGTATCGCAGTCCGGATGGAAAAGGCGTTGTTTTTTATAAAAAGTTTATTTGATACACCGGAGGATTGTGGTATAATTCAAGATAAGCCAAGGCAGTGAAAGGAGTCATTATGTCAGAGAAGTATAATGATAAAGAAGAAGTAACAGAGAAAGAAATTGTAAACGCAGAGGATACACAGGAGAAGGACGACGAATACGAGAAATTCTGTTTCCTTTGCAGAAGACCGGAGAGTCAGGCAGGGCCGATGATCAGTCTTCCCAATGATATACATATATGTACCGATTGTATGCAGAAGAGCTTCAATTCCATGAATCAGCAGATCAGCGATGGGAAATTTAATTATTCAGATCTGCTGAACATGCCAAATATCAGTATGATAGATCTGAGCAGCCTGCAGAATTCCATGGCCCAGCCCAAAAAGATCAAAAAGAAAAAGAAGGCGGAAGAGGCGAAGCCGGTGATCGACCTTAAAAATATTCCGGCTCCTCATAAGATCAAGGCAACCCTTGACCAGTATGTGATCGGTCAGGAGAAGGCAAAGAAGGTTATGTCTGTAGCCGTTTATAACCATTATAAGAGAGTTGCCACAAACACCATGGATGAAATTGAGATCGAGAAATCCAATATGCTGATGATCGGACCGACAGGAAGCGGTAAGACCTATCTGGTTAAAACACTTGCCAGACTTCTGGATGTGCCCCTTGCAATTGCAGATGCAACGTCCCTTACAGAGGCCGGTTATATCGGAGATGATATTGAGAGCGTTGTTTCCAAGCTTCTTGCGGCAGCAGACAATGATGTGGAGAAAGCAGAGCACGGCATTATCTTCATCGACGAGATCGACAAGATCGCCAAAAAGAAAAACACAAACCAGCGGGACGTAAGCGGGGAGGCTGTGCAGCAGGGAATGCTTAAGCTCCTTGAGGGCAGCGATGTGGAGGTTCCGGTAGGAGCAAACAGTAAAAACGCCATGGTTCCTCTTACAACTGTCAATACAAGAAATATTCTTTTCATCTGCGGAGGCGCTTTCCCGGATTTGGAGAATATTATCAAGGAGAGACTGAATAAGCAGGCTTCCATTGGTTTCTACGCAGATTTAAAGGACAAGTACGACAATGATCCCCATCTCCTGGAGAAGGTGACTGTGGAGGATATCCGTTCCTTCGGTATGATTCCGGAGTTTATCGGCCGTCTTCCTATTATCTTTACTCTGGAAGGACTGGATGAGGATGCTCTTGTGAAGATCCTCAAAGAGCCGAAAAACGCAATCCTGAAGCAGTACCAGAAGCTTCTTGCGCTGGATGAGGTGAAGCTGGAGTTCGAGGACGGCGCTCTTCGCGCGATTGCCAAGAAGGCGCTGGAAAAGAACACGGGAGCCAGAGCATTGAGAGCGATTCTTGAGGAATATATGCTGGATATCATGTATGAGATTCCGAAGGACGACAGCATCGGCCAGGTGATCATAACGAGAGAATATATTGAAGGCAACGGCGGCCCGAGAATTCTTTTAAGAGGTCAGGAAATGCCTCTTCTGGAGAGTCAGGGCTGATATAAGGACAGCAGCATAAAAAGAAGGGAGAACGATTATGGGAGCAGATTTTTTTGACGGACTGGGAGACGCCTTTACGAAAACAGCCCGGGAGATCGGGGAACGGGCAGAGCAGATGTATGAAGTGCAGAAAATTCGCAGCAGGATTTCCGGGGAAGAACGGATGGTGGACAAGATTCTGATCGATGTGGGAAATCTGGTCTATAAGAGGTTCGAAAACGGGGAGGAAACAGATCCGGAAATCATTGTGCTCTGTGAAGAAATCCGCCAGCATATGGGCAGGATCCGGGCATTTAAGGATCAGGCGGCCGACAGGAAGGGACAGAAGGTCTGCCGTTCCTGCGGCAAGGCAATAGATAAAGAGGTATCCTACTGTCCGTACTGCGGTACAGCCTGTTCCTTTGGGGAACAGGAGGCAGAAACAGAAGAATGCGGTGACGATGTGATCGAGGAGAACTGGGAGGATAATTTCCCGGATAAAGAAGGAGCTGCAGAAGATAGCTGCGGGAGCCGGGGCAGGAAAGAAGCTGACGAAGAGGCAGGCAGAAATTCCTGCGCAGAAGAAGGGCTGGAAGAGAAGCCGGTGGAAGAAGAACCAGTGGAAGAGAAACCGGTAGAAGAGATCTGACAGGAGACTGTCCGAAATATGAAAGAATATCAGAGAGATTCCGTTTTGGAATCTCTTTTTGATTGGTCAGGAAAGGCATTACCAAAGGAGTGTCCGCTGTGAAACAACAAAAGTCCTTGATACAAAGAAAAAACAGTTGACAAGTGTTCGTCTGTGACATATAATAGTCCGTGCAGTGCATACAGAGTGAAAAATATGACCGGTCATGAAACAAATGCACAAAATACACAACAGGATGAGGGAGATTTAGACATGGACGCAGTAATGAACTTCTTGGATACTCTCGTAGGAAATGTGAATACATTTCTCTGGGACAACCTTTTGATGTACCTTCTGGTACTTACAGGTATCTACTTCACTTTCCGCCTCCGCTTCGTACAGGTTCGTAAATTCAAAGCGGGACTGAAAGCGCTTTTCGGAAACTTTTCCCTGAATGGAGGGTCTGACGGCGCCGGGCTCAGTTCTTTCCAGGCGCTGACAACAGCAATCGCTGCACAGGTGGGTACAGGCAACATTGCGGGAGCTGCCACAGCGCTTGCATCCGGAGGCCCGGGAGCAATTTTCTGGATGTGGGTTTCCGCTTTCTTCGGAATGGCTACCATTTATGCGGAGGCGGTTCTTGCACAGCATACCAGAGTGGAGAAGGACGGAGAGATCACAGGCGGCCCTGTCTACTACATAAAGGCGGTATTTAAAGGAGGCTTCGGCAAATTCCTGGCAGGATTTTTCTCAGTGGCGATCATTCTTGCCCTGGGATTTATGGGAAACATGGTGCAGTCCAATTCCATCGGAGATTCTTTCCACAATGCATTCGGTGTGCCTCCCATGGCAGTCGGCATCTGCATTGCTTTGATCGCTGCTTTTATTTTCATCGGAGGAGTAAAGAGAATCGCCTGGTTCACAGAAAAAATCGTTCCAATCATGGCCCTCTTTTACATCGTCGGCTGTGTGGTAATTCTTTTTATGTGCGGCGGAAGTGTGGGAACAGCTTTCCATGATATTTTTGTAGGCGCTTTTCAGCCTCAGGCAGTTATGGGCGGAGCGCTTGGTGTGACCGTACAGAAAGCTATGCGCTTTGGCGTTGCCAGAGGTCTTTTCTCAAATGAGGCAGGTATGGGTTCCACACCTCACGCACATGCCACTGCACAGGTAGATCATCCAAGCGAGCAGGGAATCATCGCAATGATGGGTGTGTTTATCGACACCTTTATCATTCTTACCCTTACAGCTTTGGTTATCATTTCCACAGGCGCCCTTGAGACAGGACTTACGGGAAGCGGACTTGCACAGGCGGCTTTTGACGCTAAATTCGGCTCCTTCGGAAAGATTTTTATTGCCATCTGTATGCTGTTCTTTGCGTTTACAACCATCATCGGCTGGTACTATTTCGGGGAAGTAAATGTTCGAAGCCTTTTTGGAAAAAAAGCGGTAAAAATTTATGCGGTTCTTGTAGTGCTCTGCGTAATCGCAGGCTCCGGGCTGAAGGTACAGCTTGTATGGGATATGTCCGATATGTTTAACGGATTGATGGTATTGCCCAACCTGATTGCCCTTCTGGCTTCCGGCGGAGCAGTTGTGACTTTAACGAAAAAATATGAGGAATTCCTGAAACGGGGATTATAACATAAAATAAGAAGAAACAGATTTTACACTGTTTCTTCTTATTTTTTTGTTTACGGAGAGAAAGGGTTTCAGAGCCCTTGCCGAAAAGAGATATAGAAAAAAACCGGGAAAAACTGGTAAATATTAACAAAAGTAACAAAAGCGTAAAAAATAGTTGCACTTTCGTAAGAAATGTGATAAGTTAGTATCATGTAATAAGTTAAAAGTGAGGATGCAGCCGGTAAGTGTAAGGTGGGGAGTGCCGGGGCTTCCGGGAAAATTCAGAAAGTGAGGAGATAAATAATGAGAAACAGAAAAAAGTTTCAGGCATGTATGGCAGGCGTACTCAGTGCAGCAATGCTGATGACAAATGTTTCTGTCTGGGGTGCAGAGTTTTCTGACGGCGCAGAGGCACAGGGAATTGAAGCGGCAGCAGAGACAGAGGAGGAGGTTCCGGTTCTTGAGGACGAGACTTTCGCTTCCGAGGCAGCAGAGGCTTCTGAGACTTCCATCAGCTCAAGCACATTTCCGGATGCAGTATTCCGTGAGTATGTTCTGAAAGAATTTGATACCAACGGAAACAAGAAGCTTTCCGATTCCGAGAAAAAAGCTGCTACAGAGCTGAAGCTTCCGAATATGGGAATCACGGACTTAAAAGGTGTGAACTATCTGCCATACCTTACCATGTTATCCGTACCGGGAAACAAGCTGAAAAAAGTGGACTTAAGATATAACACCAGACTGGAAAATATCAACCTCAGCGGAAATGACCTTGCAGGTACTCTTGACTTAAGCAGATGTACCAGGATGAAAACCATCAACTATTCAGATAATGCTCTGACCAAGGTTAATATGCCTTCCTCTAAATATCTGAAAAAGGTTGAGATGATCAACGCAAGCAAGAACAAATTTACAAGCCAGACAAATGCAGGTCTGTATTACAAGAATATTGACAGCTCTGTAATGCCTGACTTAATTGAGATTTACGCAAGCGACAATGCAATGACCAGCTTTAACTGCAATGGTTATGCAGGTATGATGCTTGATCTGCGCAACAATAAGATCACCAAGTTTGAAGGAGGCACAGGCGGCTTCCAGGCTCTTGGTATTCTTCTTGACGGTAAATACAATACGCTGAGCAGTACCTCTAAGGTGGATTTCTCCACTCTTGGAAATGTAGTGCCTCAGAGATTTACCTGCAACTCCAATGTGAAATCCAAGATTACAATGGTTACTCCGAGATTATCCACTTCTCTGGCTTCCGACTGGTCACAGATTAAGGTAACAGTTGGTTCCACCAGCGACAATGCAAGCTATAAGCTTGAGAAGAGAACAGGAAGCGGAAGCTATAAGACCATTAAAACCTGGGAAGAGGGCGAGCTTGTAGATCCGGAATTCGGTGAGAATGAATATATTGACAAGGATATCACACCGGGCGGAACTTATACATATAGACTGACAACAACAGTTAAGGTTCAGGATACAAACCATAACTCCATTGCATGGCCGAAGTCTGCAGGAAAACAGGTAAAGGTAGCTCTGGATAAACCGTCAATCTCTGTGACGTCTTCCAAGAAAGGCTATGCAACTATCAGCTGGAAGGCAGTTCCCGGCGCTGACGGATATCAGGTTTACTACGGAAAGAAAGCAGGCTCCAAGAGTGCCACAACCCGTCTTGCAACTACAAGCAAGCTGTCCTACTCCAAGAGCAGACTTTCCAGCGGAAAGACCTATTATTTCCGTGTTCGCGCGTACAAAAAAGTAAATGGTAAAAACGTTTACGGCGCACCATGTACAGTAAAGGGCGTTAAGATTAAATAATGCCAGTTAGGAATCTTTAAAATAAAATATTGCGGCTGTGAGATTTGCTGACAGTCACAGATTCATCCTTGTGGTGAAACACTACGAAAATGCCGGTTATGCAGAAGAGTTCGGATCTTCTGCAGACCGGTGTTTTCCGTATAAAAGGGGGAAGGGATTTTGAAAAGAAAAAGAAGATATCAGGTACTTTTGACGTTGCTGATGGTTTTTTTGTCCACAGTTACAGTAAGGGCAGCATCGCCTGCGAAACCTGCGACTCCGGTTCTGAAAGGTGTTGCCCATAAAAATGAGGTAACTCTTACCTGGAACCAGGTGAAAAACGCCAGAGGATACCATATTTATCTTTATTACAGCTCAGATCAGGGATTTCGCCGGGTGCTGAATATCAGTGCCAGGGCAGAGCGCAAGGTTACTCTGAAAGGATCTCTGGACAGGGTTTACAGGTATAAGATACGGGCCTATAACAAGAAGGGGAATAAAGTAACCTACAGTGAAATGTCTCCGGAGCTTCAGGTGAAGACCGCACCGTCTAAGGTGAACATGAAATTAGCGGAGAAGCGGAGCAGCACAATGACCCAGCTTAACTGGAAAAAGATTCCATCGGCAGACGGGTATCAGGTGATACGCTCTGAGAAGGAGAACGGGCCATACAGGAGAATTGCTGTGATTCAGGGGAACAAGATAACCTCCTTTCAGGATACGGCCACAGAAGGAAAGAAGTGGTTTTACCGTGTAAGGGCATATGGAAGAAATCCGGGAAGCCGGGTTTACGGGGCTTACAGTGGGGCTGTACGGACGGAGGAACGTCCGCTTATGGTCATCGGGGATTCCAGAACAGTTATGCTGGAAGAACTGATAGGCGGTGATACCACCTGGATCTGTAAGATAAGCATGGGCTATAAATGGCTGGCGGAGACTGCAGTGAAGGAAGTGGAGAAGGCGCTGAAGCATAACAGTGATATCGTGATCTGGCTGGGCGTAAATGACCCCGGAAATATTATGAATTATATCACCTGGCTGAATGAACAGATTCCGGTCTGGCGTTCCCGGGGGGCAAGGGTTTATATCATGGCTGTAGGGCAGGTGGAAAACGATCTCTTTGTTGACAACGAGGATATCAGGGAATTTAATACCCGCATGAAGGCCTCAATACGAGGAGCAAAATATATAGACCTTTATACCTATCTGGAGAAATCCGGATATCACACAACGGACGGCACTCACTATGACGATGCCACAAGCAGAAAAATATACAATTATATGAAAAAGAACATTCGATAAAAAATACGGGAAGCCCGGTGATTCCGGAGCTTCCCGTATTTTTATCGGAGTCTTTTCCGATTTAGACAAAAAAATAATGCAGGAGATGGGACTTGAACCCACACGATCTTGCGACCACAGGCACCTGAAGCCTGCGCGTCTGCCAATTCCGCCACTCCTGCATTTCTTATGTTCAATCGCTGTTTCGCGACTGCTTGATTATAATAACCTATGTCTGGATAAAAGTCAATAGGTTTTTTAAAGTTTTTTTATTTTTTTTAATTTTTCTTCCAAAAGGCACAAAAAGCCTTATAAATTTTTTTGTGTAAAACAGAATTATTTTTAGTGTCGCATTATGTTGAAAAAGAATTTTCGATATGATATAATCTCGAAGATTTAGGATAAAATAAACGAAACAGAAAGGGAGATTGTATGAAAGCATTTCTGATATTAGAAGATGGCCATGTATTTACAGGAACGAGCATTGGCTCTACAAGAGAAGTTATCAGCGAAATCGTCTTTAATACTTCCATGGCAGGTTACCTGGAAGTGATGTCAGACCCGACATATCTGGGACAGGCAGTTTGTATGACATATCCGTTAATCGGAAACTACGGAATCTGCTACGAGGACCAGGAATCCAGAAACACCTGGGTTGACGGAGTGATCGTTCGTGAATTATCCCGCATTCCAAGCAACTTCAGAAGCGTGGACACTATCCAGCACTTCTTGATGAAACATGATATACCGGGTATTGCAGGGATTGATACCAGAGCACTGACCAGAATCCTTCGCGAGAAAGGTACCATGAACGGTATGATCACGGTCGATGAAAATTATGATTTAGATACAATTATCCCGCGTTTAAAAGCATACAAAAAAGAAAATGCCGTAGAAACCGTAAGCCGCCGCGAGAAAGAGATTGTGAAGGGAAATGGCCCGAAGGTTGCCCTTATGGACTTTGGCGTAAGAAACAGTCTTGTAGCCGCGCTTACAGACAGAGGATGCCAGGTGACGGTATATCCGGCACAGACCAGTGCGGAAGCGATCCTGAAGGACGCTCCGGACGGAATCCTGCTGAGCAACGGCCCTGGAGATCCCAAGGCAGCTCCGGCTGTTATAGAGGAGGTAAAGAAGCTGTATGAGGCAGATGTTCCGGTAATGGGAATCGGTCTTGGCCATCAGCTTATGGCTCTTGCAGCAGGCGGAGATACTTATAAGATGAAATGCGGACACAGAGGAAGCAACTATCCGGTCAGAGGAATGGAAACAGGCATGACCTACATTTCCTCCCAGGGTCACGGATATGCAGTTGATGCAGCTTCCCTTGAGGAGAAAAACATTGCCAAAGCTTCCTATGTGAATGTAAATGACGGCACAAACGAAGGTCTGGACTACATCGGAAAGAAAATTTTCACTGTTCAGTTCCAGCCGGCATCTGAGGAAGGTGTACAGTATACAAGCTCCTTATATAATAAATTTGTGGAAATGATGGGAGGGAATAAATAATGCCAAAGATAAAAGACATTAAAAAGGTACTGGTTATTGGTTCCGGCCCGATTATCATCGGTCAGGCAGCAGAGTTCGACTACGCAGGAACACAGGCATGCCGTGCTCTGAAAGAAGAAGGGATCGAGGTTGTACTTCTGAACTCCAACCCTGCAACCATCATGACAGACAAAGACATGGCTGACAGAGTCTATATCGAGCCTCTGACAGTGGAAGTTGTAGAACAGCTGATCCTCAAAGAGAAACCGGACAGCGTACTTCCCACACTGGGAGGACAGGCAGGTCTGAACCTGGCAATGGAGCTGGCAGAGAGCGGTTTCTTAAAAGAGCACAACGTTCGTCTGATCGGTACCACTCCTGACACCATCAAGAGAGCCGAAGACCGTCAGGCATTTAAAGATACCATGGAAAAAATCAACGAGCCCATCGCAGCCTCCAAGGTTGTTACAACAGTAGAAGACGGTGTGGCTTTCACAAATACCATCGGTTATCCGGTTGTTCTCCGTCCTGCATACACACTTGGCGGAAGCGGCGGCGGTATCGCGTACAATGAGCCTGAACTGATTGAAATCCTGGAGAACGGACTTCGTCTTTCCCGTGTAGGAGAGGTTCTTGTAGAGAGATGTATCTCCGGATGGAAAGAAATTGAATACGAAGTAATCCGTGACAGCGCAGGAAACTGCATCACTGTATGTAACATGGAGAATGTAGACCCGGTTGGTGTCCACACAGGTGACTCCATCGTAGTTGCGCCTACACAGACCCTGGGAGCAAAAGAGTGCAATATGCTCCGTACCTCCGCTCTCAACATCATCACAGAGCTTGGAATTACAGGCGGATGTAACGTACAGTTTGCCCTTCATCCGGAGAGCTTTGAATACTGCGTAATCGAGGTAAATCCACGTCTGAGCCGTTCCTCAGCCCTTGCAAGTAAGGCAACAGGATACCCCATTGCCAAGGTTGCATCCAAGATCGCTCTTGGATATACACTGGATGAAATTCCGAACGCAGTTACGGGAAATACCTTTGCAAGCTTTGAGCCGACCATCGACTACTGTGTAGTTAAGGTTCCGCGCCTTCCATTCGATAAATTTATCACAGCAAAGAGAACTCTGACCACTCAGATGAAAGCAACAGGAGAGGTTATGAGTATCTGTACAAGCTTCGAGGGAGCTTTAATGAAAGCGATCCGTTCCCTGGAGCAGCATGTAGACTGTCTGCAGTCTTATGATTTCAGCCATCTCACAGAAGAAGAGCTGCTGGAAGAACTGAAAATCGTAGATGACCGCAGAATCTGGAAGATTGCAGAAGCGATCCGCAAAGGAGTTCCGCAGGATACAATTTATGAAATCACAAAAATCGACCGTTGGTTTATTGATAAGATCGCAGTGATCGTTGAAATGGAGAAGGCTCTGGAGACAGAGGAGCTGACAGGGGAACTTCTTCTGGAAGCAAAACGCATGGAATTCCCGGATAATGTCATTGCCCGTATGACAGGTAAGACAGAAGACCAGATCAAAGCTATGCGTGAAGAATGTGGCATTAAGGCAGCATACAAGCTGGTTGACACCTGTGCGGGTGAGTTCCAGGCTGCAACTCCATACTACTATTCCGTATACGGAGACAAGGAAACGGAAAACGAAGCCATTGCAACTCCGGACAAAAAGAAAGTTCTTGTACTTGGTTCCGGTCCGATCCGTATCGGCCAGGGTATCGAGTTCGACTTCTGTTCCGTACACTGTACCTGGGCATTTGCAAAAGAAGGCTACGAAACGATCATTATCAACAACAACCCGGAAACCGTAAGTACAGACTTCGATATTGCAGACAAACTGTATTTCGAGCCTCTTACACCGGAAGATGTTGAAAATGTTGTAAATATTGAGAAACCGGACGGAGCAGTTGTTCAGTTCGGCGGACAGACAGCGATCAAGCTTACAGAAGCCCTCATTAAGATGGGAGTTAAGATTCTCGGTACTTCCGCAGAAGACGTAGACGCAGCAGAAGACCGTGAGCTCTTTGACGGAATCCTTGAGCAGTGCCAGATTCCAAGACCAAAGGGAGATACCGTATTCACCGCAGAGGAAGCGAAAGAAGTGGCAAACAGACTGGGCTATCCGGTTCTGGTACGTCCTTCCTATGTACTTGGCGGCCAGGGTATGAGAATCGCCGTAAGTGACGAGGATGTGGAAGAATACATCGGAATCATCAACCAGATCGCTCAGGATCATCCGATTCTGGTAGATAAATATCTGGTAGGAAAGGAAATCGAGGTTGACGCAGTATGCGACGGCGAAGAGATCCTGATTCCAGGTATCATGGAGCATATTGAGCGCGCCGGCGTTCATTCCGGAGACAGTATTTCCGTATATCCGGCACAGACCATCAGTGAAAATGCAAAGGCAACCATCGCAGAGTATACACGCCGTCTTGCAAAAGCCCTTCACGTTGTAGGTATGATCAACATTCAGTTTATCGTATGCGGGGAAGAAGTGTATGTGATCGAGGTAAACCCCCGTTCCAGCCGTACCGTTCCTTATATCTCCAAGGTAACAGGAATTCCGATCGTACCGCTTGCAACAAAGGTTATTCTCGGATATAAACTGAAAGATCTCGGATATCAGGCAGGATTACAGGAAGAAGCGAAGCATATCGCCATCAAGATGCCGGTATTCTCCTTCGAAAAGATCCGCGGCGCAGATATCAGCCTTGGACCTGAAATGAAATCTACAGGAGAGTGTCTCGGTATTGCGGAG
Source organism: Clostridiales bacterium (assembly GCA_019416265.1). Lineage (GTDB taxonomy): Bacteria > Bacillota > Clostridia > Lachnospirales > Lachnospiraceae > Blautia_A. The sequence continues at coordinate 16,470 of DXXQ01000161.1, forward strand.
ACCTTCAATGAGGCTCTTTACAAAGCGTTCATCGGCGCAGGCATCCGCCTTCCGAAACATAAAAATATGATTATCACCGTCAAGGACGAGGACAAAGAAGATATTATTCCGATCGCAAGAAGATTCGAAGCACAGGGCTACCGTATCTATGCGACACTTGGAACTGCAAAGGTTCTCAAAGAGAACGGAATCAAAGTAATCCGTACCAATAAGCTGGAGCAGCCGGCTCCGAACCTTATGGACCTGATTCTCGGACATAAGATCGATGTTGTCATTGATACTCCGCCTCAGGGTGTTGAGCATCAGAAAGACGGTTTCCTGATTCGCCGTAATGCCATTGAGACAGGGGTAAACGTGCTGACTTCTCTGGATACAGCAGAGGCTCTTGTGACAAGTCTTGAAAACACAGACCTCAATAACCTGACTCTGATCGACATTGCAACCATCGATAAAAGATAACAAATGCTATACAGTACCGCACATCTGATCCGGGTGTGCGGTATTTTTGGGTAAAACAGGGAATACAGAAAAACAGTTTACAGAATTTAAAATAAAGAATATACTGAAATAATGAAGCAGATAAAGAGGCTTTTCCGTTAAAGAGGGAGAGACAGAAAAAGAAAGGGGAAGAAATGGAAATTATTGAATTATTGAAGGTTATTCTTCTCGGTATCGTGGAGGGGATCACAGAGTGGTTACCCATCAGCAGTACCGGACATATGATCCTTGTGGATGAATTTGTGAAGCTGAACGTGACGGATGAATTTAAAAATCTGTTTTTTGTAGTCATTCAGCTTGGGGCGATCCTTGCAGTAGTGGTTTTGTACTGGAAGAAGCTCTGGCCCTTCTGCATAAAGAGAATTCCCAAAAAAATGCAGGCAGCCATTGACAAAAAGCCGGACTGGGCAAGAGTGTATCTGAATTTTACAGAGAAATACTGTGATAAAGAGAAGTGGGTTTTGTGGTTTAAGATTGTGGTAGCGTGTATTCCCACGATTGTGATCGCATTGCCTTTCAACGATATCATTGAGGAAAAATTTACGAATTATGTGGTGGTTGCCATTGCGCTGATCGTTTACGGCGTCTTGTTCATTGTGATCGAGAATTACAATAAAAAAAGAACAGCTGTCTGTGAGACACTGGAAGAGCTGTCCTTCAAGACAGCCTTGATTATCGGCGTCTTTCAGGTGCTTTCCGTAATTCCGGGAACCTCCCGTTCCGGTTCCACCATCATCGGCGGTATTCTGGCAGGAACTTCCCGTACAGTTGCGGCAGAATTTACCTTCTTTCTGGGAATTCCGGTAATGTTCGGTGCAAGTCTTCTGAAGATCCTGAAATTCGGATTAGATTTCACAGGAGCAGAGCTGATGATCCTCGGCGTGGGTATGGCGGTAGCCTTTGTGGTTTCCATCCTTGCCATTAAATTTTTAATGGGTTACATAAAGAAACACGATTTCAAGGTATTCGGCTGGTACAGGATCGCACTTGGTATCCTGGTGCTGGGCTACTTCCTTGGCAAAACATTTTGGGCATAAAAAAAAGAGACTTCGGTCTCTTTTTTTATATTTGCGAAAGCTCACCCACATGGGTGGTATCATACCCTGAAAAGCTGTGGAGCTCCTCTTTGAACTCCCGGGAGCACACAAGCTCTGAAAGGGCAGAGTAGGCGGGCTCCTTCATCATATCGGCCGGAAAGACCAGATACATGGTCAGCGTGTCCAGGGGCAGAAATTCTGTATTTGGATAGTAACGGGAAAGGAAGGCTTCTCCGGGGCCTGCATCGGCAGAGCCGGATGCAACGGCGGCAGCGCATGCCATATCAGAGATGGCTTCGCTGGAATATCCTGATATGGAAGAGGGGGAGATATTACCGGCCTTCAGACGGCGGTCAAGCCAGATCCTGCGGCTGCTTCCCCGTTCCCGGTTCCGGAACCGTATTTCTTTTCCCGTAAGATCGGCAGGACTCTGGATGTGCAGAGGATTTCCTTTCTGAACATAAAAGCCCAGGGGATAATCGTAAAGACGAAGAAGAGTGAGCGTTTCTCCGGGAATAAGGCGCTGGATATCTTCCGGGGACAGACTGGCAGCAGCAATATGGGCCTTTCTGAAATAAAGGGCATAGAGGCTGTTATAGCTGTTCATATGAGAATGAAGAACCGGAAGTGCGCCGGGATTTACGGCGATCTTTCCAAGGAGATAATCCAGAGCAGGCGTATTCTGGCCGCAGAGGAGAATCCCGTTGGAGTGGAGAAGATAATCCCGCTTCAGAAGCGAGCTCTCCGGCGGAAAGGCAGAAGACTGCACAGATGCAGAGACAGGCTCGCTGCCCCTCAGATACTGTGCAAGCTGTTCTTCGCTGACACGGAGCTGCTTGCCTATTTTTGAGGAGGCAAGCTCTCCCCTTTTGATCAGCTCGTAGACAGTGGTCTTCCGGATTTTCAGCCTGTCTGCAACTTCCTGTGCAGTGTAAAGCTTATTCATCAACTCCTACCATGACACTGGTAGCCTTGATAACAGCGTAGGCGTCAGAGCCCAGTTCCAGTCCCAGTTCATCTACTGCAGAGCAGGAAACAGTTGCGGTAATGATGTTGCCGCCGCCGATATCGATGGATACGATAGAGTTAACTGCTCCTCTGTTGATGCTTACTACTTTTCCTTTTAACTGATTTCTTGCACTTAATTTCATTGTGATTACCTCTTTCTATTATAAATTGTTAATTAATTCATAATAGCATATATGAATTGAATTGACAAGTCAATAGAGATATTGTAGAATGAAAAATAACTAAACTGAATAAAACAGAATAAAAATGAATAAAAAGAAAGGCGGAAAAGAAATGAAGAAAAAAATTTTTACGGCAGTGCTTGCAGGATCCTTATGTATGAGTTCCATGGGAGCTGTATCCGTGTATGCGGCAGAGGATGTGAAAGGAGAGATTTACGCATTTATTGCAGCAAGTCTCAGCAATTCCATGGAGCAGATCCAGAAGGATTTCAATGAGCTTTATCCGGATGTTGAGATTCTTTACAATGCGGACAGTTCAGGTACGCTTCAGACTCAGATCCAGGAGGGTGCGCGCTGTGATCTGTTTTTCTCCGCAGCCCAGAAGCAGATGGATGCTTTGAAGGAGGACAAGCTTGTGAAAGAAGATTCTGTGGTGGATCTTCTTGAGAACAAGGTTGTGCTGATCAAACCTAAGGGCGGCGAGACAAAGGTTACAGGCTTTGAGAATATCACAGATGCAGCGAACCTTGCGCTTGCAGGGGAAAGCGTTCCGGTCGGCCAGTATGCCCGTGAGATTTTCACAAACCTGGGTATCATGGAAGATGTGGAAAAAATGGAGATCAATGAGGGCAAAAACGTTTCAGAAGTCCTTGCAGCCATCAGTGAGGGCAGCAATGAGGTGGGCGTAGTCTATGCCACAGATGCGGCTTCTGTTGCAGATAAAGTAGAGATTATTGCAGAGGCTCCGGCGGACAGCTTAAAGACACCGGTGCTCTATCCTGTAGGACTGATCGAGTGCGGGGAAGCTTCAGAGGACGATGTAAAAGCTGCAGAGGTATTTCTGGAATATTTACAGTCTGAAGAAGCTGTAAAGGTATTTGAGGAATATGGATTTTCAGCAGTTCTGACTGACGAGGAGCCGGAGATCGAGACAGAGGAAGCTGAGGCAGCAGGGAAATGATGGAATTTCTGGCGGAAATCAACTGGAGTCCTCTTTGGATTTCTCTGAAAACAGGTGTTGTGGCAACAGTAATCGCCTTTTTTGCAGGAGTATTCTGTGCAGGCAGGGTGATGAAGCTCAGACCTGTCACAAGAGGAATCCTGGATGGGATTTTTACCATGCCTCTGGTGCTTCCGCCTACAGTTGCCGGTTTTCTCCTCTTAATGGTATTCAGCCTCAGGAGACCCTTCGGGAGTTTTCTTCTGGAGCAGTTTGATATTAAGGTAGTGCAGACCTGGAAGGGCTGTATCATAGCGGCTGCAGTGATTGCCTTTCCTCTGATGTACCGCAATGCCAGAGCTGCCTTTGAGCAGGTGGATGTAAACCTGATCGCTGCCGGAAAAACTCTGGGAATGAGCGACAGAGCAGTTTTCTGGAAGGTGGTTATGCCCACCGCAGGACCGGGAATCGCTTCAGGTACGGTGCTTGCTTTTGCGCGCGCCATAGGGGAATATGGAGCGACTTCCATGCTGGCCGGCAACATTCTTGGCAAGACCAGGACGGTTTCCGTTGCCATAGCCTCAGAGACTGCCGCAGGAAATTACGGGATGGCGGGATTCTGGGTGGCAGTCATACTTGTTATCTCGTTTTTCATTGTCGCGCTGATCAATATTGTATCCGGTAAGGGGATGCGGACAGGAAGGTGGCTGTAATGGCGTTAGAGGTTCATATTGTAAAAAAGCTTCACGGCTTTACGCTGCGAGTGGATTTTTGCACAGAGGGCTCCAATATGGGGATACTGGGGGCTTCCGGAAGCGGAAAGAGTATGACGCTGCGCTGTATTGCAGGGATTGAGACGCCGGACGAGGGGAGAATCATTATAAATGGAAGAACACTGTTTGATTCGGAGAAACAGATAAACCTGAAACCTCAGGAGAGGCGCGTAGGCTATCTTTTTCAGAATTATGCCCTGTTTCCCACTATGACTGTGGAAAAAAACATCGCCTGCGGATTCCGTGGGGATAAGTCCCTGCAGAAGATAAAAGTCCGGGATTATCTGGAACGCTATCAGCTTGCAGGGCTGGAAAAGCGTTATCCATCCCAGCTTTCCGGAGGACAGCAGCAGAGAGTTGCCCTGGCAAGGATGATGATCGGGGAACCGGAGGTGATTCTTCTTGACGAGCCTTTTTCTGCCCTGGACGGTTATCTGAAGGACGTTCTGCAGAGGGATATGTCAAATTTCCTCAGGGAATATCAGGGGGATATGGTTCTTGTGACTCACAGCAGGGATGAGGCGTACAAGTTCTGTGAGGAGCTGACTCTCCTGAATGAGGGAAGTGTCCTTGTCACAGGTGAAACAAAGGAAATCTTTGAGAATCCGGGGCTTGTGGAAGCGGCCCGTCTCACTGGATGCAAAAATTTCACGGCAGTACAAAGGCTTGGAGAGTATGAAATTTATGCGACAGACTGGGATCTTATTTTACATACAAAGGCTCTGGTGGACAGAAGCATTACCTGTGCTGCCATCCGCGGACACTGGCTGAAGCCCTGTGAGACTATGGGCAAAAACTGTATGCCTGCAGAGGTGGTGGAATGTGTGGAAACCCCCTTTGAGCATCAGTATCTCTTAAAAAATAAAGACAAAAAAGACAGCGCTCCTCTCTGGTGGATGAAGCCGAAGGGAAGCTTTCAGGAAGCGGCGTCAGAGGGTGTGCCGAAATATATATACTTCCCGGAGGAGCATATTATGCTGTTAAAATAAAATCAGGAGGGCCATAGGGCTCTCCTGATTTTTTTGACCGGAATCATCCGGGATGATTTCTGGAATATTTAATATAGTCTACCACCATCATGGCAAGCTTGAAGGTCAGTGCATCCTCGAAGGTACGGATATCAAGACCGAATTTCTTCTGGAGCTTTTCGAAACGGTACACCAGGGTGTTCCGGTGTACATAAAGCTGTCTGGAGGTTTCGGAAAGATTCAGGTTGTTTTCGAAGAAGGTCTTGATGGTGATCAGGGTTTCCTCATCAATGGAGTCAAGGGTCTCCTCGCGGAAAATCTCATCTATGAACATCTCACAGATGGAGACAGGGAGCTGGTAAATAAGGCGGCCGATACCAAGGCGGTTGTAGCCGAATACATTCTCCATAGAGTAAAAAATCTTACCTACTTCAAGGGCAGTGCGGGCCTCCTTATAGGCATTTGCAAGCTGGCTGATATCCGCGGCAATATTGCTGTAGGACACCCAGGCGGAAGTCATGGCTTCCGTGTTGAGCATATCTACCAGCATATAGGCGATACCGCTTAGATCATCGAAGGTTTCCGTTGACTGGAGCTCCCGGACAATAATGATTCCGGAATCGTCGATGGCGGTGATAAAGTCTCTGGTTCTCGCAGAGAAGATATTACGGATGGTTGCCAGAGCGCTTTCGTCTTTGTTCTGCTTTGTCTCTACAAGGAAAACCGCGCGGCGGACAGAGGTTGTGATATGGAGCTTTTTGGCACGGTTGAAGGCATCCACATCCGAATAGGTATTCAGAAGCAGATTCTGCATAAAGGTATTTTTGTCATTTTTTTCTGCATAGGCAGTGAGAAGGCTCTGCACCTGGCATACGGCAAGCTCTCCGATGGTAGCTGTGCTTTCGCCGCGGCCCCACACGATCAGAAGAAAGGAAAGATGGTTGTTGTTCATAATCTTGTAAAGGCAGCAGCTTGTATTGGATACAAGGAGAGCGCTGCTCTGCAGAAATTCCTCCAGTCTGGCAGGGGCAGGAAGCGGCCGGTCACAGGTGGAGACGAAGACGCTGCTGTCAGGGTTTAAAAGGCAGAAATCAAGCCGGCTGATAGTTTTCCAGTCGTCCAGGCATTTCTGAAGTATATGCTGTATTTTCATCGGCTGTGTCCTTTCTGTAGTTATTTGCTTTGATTATATCATAAAACAGGAAAAAGAAAAACCCGGGGAAAAGTTCCCCGGGCGTATGATTTTATAATTAGTTTGTGATAACCAGCTCTGTCTCTTTGTCGAAGAAGTGAGATTTTTCCATATCAAATGCGAATTTGATCGGATCGCCTGTTTTAGCTGTTGTACGTGGATCAACGCGGGCTGTAACCTGAGTTCCGTTTACGTCGAAGTATAAGAATACTTCAGCGCCGAGAAGCTCGTAAACTTTAACTACAGAGTTCATTGGAGCGTTTGGAGCTGCCTCGATGAACATCTGGGAATCATGGATATCTTCTGGACGGATACCCATAACAACTGTCTTGCCTACATAGCCGCCGTCTTTCAGAGCTTTTGCTTTAGCTGTTGGGATAAGAAGCTCGTACTCGCCAACTTTAGCAACAAGATCGTTTCCTTTTGCTGCGATCACAGCGTCAAGGAAGTTCATCTGCGGAGATCCCATGAATCCGGCTACGAATAAGTTGCCTGGTTTCTGGTAGAGGTTCTGAGGTGTATCAACCTGCTGAACAACACCGTCTTTCATAACAACGATTCTGGTACCAAGTGTCATAGCCTCTGTCTGGTCATGTGTTACGTAGATGATAGTAGCGCCAAGTCTCTGATGGATCTTGGAGATCTCGATACGCATCTGTACACGAAGTTTAGCATCCAGGTTGGAAAGAGGCTCGTCCATAAGGAATACCTTAGGATTACGAACGATAGCACGACCCATAGCAACACGCTGTCTCTGACCACCGGAAAGAGCTTTCGGTTTACGATCAAGAAGTTTCTCAAGGTCAAGGATTCTTGCTGCTTCACGAACTGCTTTGTCGATCTCGTCTTTCGGAACTTTACGAAGTTTCAGACCGAATGCCATGTTATCATATACTGTCATATGAGGATACAGAGCGTAGTTCTGGAATACCATTGCGATATCACGGTCTTTAGGCTCTACATCGTTCATAACTTTATCGCCGATTTTTAATGTACCGCCGGAAATTTCTTCCAGGCCGGCAACCATACGAAGTGTAGTAGATTTACCACATCCTGAAGGTCCTACGAAAATGATGAATTCTTTGTCTTCGATTTCAAGGTTGAAGTCTTTAACAGCCTGGAAACCGTTTGGATATGTTTTGTTAATATGCTGTAATGATAAGCTTGCCATGTTTATTCTCCTCCAAATTTAATAAAATGATTAAAAAGATTAATTATACGTTTTTGCTTTTGTACGTTTTTTCATCTGTTGTCAGTATAGCGAAATTCATGGTTTCGCGCTAGTGCAGAAACCAACAAAGTTTCCTGTGGTTTCTTGACAGAATGACGAAAAAAGAAAGAGGGGTTTTTCGTCATTCTGTCAAAGCCTTTGTGCAGACGGACAGGAACATTCCTGTGAAAGTGACCAATTATTTCCAGCTGTCCGGGATTCTGTGCTCGTTGACGAACATTCCTTTAAACAGCGGAACATGGAAAAGTTCAACGAAACGCTGACATTTGCACAGGAAGAGATAGTACACATTCAGCCCGCAGTCGTGAAGCGTCTCGAAGTTTCCCTGTCCCTTGGCAAGGATGATATCTGCTGTGTCAAGAAGGCTTCGGGTGGCCTTGTCGATGCCGGGAAGCCAGGTACCTCCCACATTGCTGCCGTTGCCCTGAACAGTTACAAGGTCTGTAAGACCGCACATACGGGCATCCTCCATGGTGGCATCGTTGACAACCGGCTCTCCGCGGACAATGACGGTGATTTCCGTATTCGGATAGAGTTTCTTAAGCACCTCTATGGCAAGCTTGTCAAGAACGATTTCTCCGCAGTTATCTGTGAGGTAGACAAGGGAGCGGGCATTTGCCATTTCCTTCTTGAAGCGGGCGTATTCAGCCTCATCCAGCGGTTCTTTCTTTTCGCTTTTGATCATGGAAAGAACTTTGTCCTTACTTACATGTTCCATTGCGGCGAAATCAATGTAATTGCCGATCCGGGCATAATTGAGAGCTGCCTCCAGAGGATCCGGGGATTCGTCGATTATGGCGCGCAGACTGTCCTCCAGTCCCATCATCAGACTGTTGAATTCTTTTTTGATCTCTGTGTAATCCTTTTCCGGAACATTCCAGAATTCGCTGTAATACTTACTCAGTTCCACGGAAATGCTGGGAGCGCAGTCATTCTCCCCTGCCTGGGAAAAACGTCGGCAGACCTCTTTCATATAAGTAACTTTTTTCTCTTCATCCTTAAAGTGACGGATTTCTTTTTCCTGCTTATTCATTGCACAGCACATGCAAAAAGGGTTGAGTTTCATGTTTGATTCCTCTTTTACGTGATTTTTTATAGTAAAATTGTAGCAAGGAAAGCGGGCAGTGTCAACGGAATCCCCTATGCTGCGATAAGGAGCGAAGAGAAACAGAAGGTTTTCGTTGACATATGGAAGGGAATGTGACAGACTTAAAGGTTGAATGACAGATGGAGCGTGTCCGGGACAGGCTTTGGTATAATTTGGGGAAAAGGTGATGTTGATGAATAAAATTGTGATAATCGGGGCCAATGATTTTCAGAAACCCCTGATTCAAAAAGCAGGGCAGATGGGATATGAGACTCATGTGTTTGCCTGGAGAGAAGGCGCTGTAGGCGCAGAGGATGCAGATTATTTTTATGAAATCAGTATTACGGAAAAAGAGAAAATTCTGGAAAAATGCAGGGAAATCAAACCGGATGCAGTAGCAACCATTGGTTCAGACCTTGCAAATATAACGGTGCAGTATCTGGCTGAAAAGCTTGGGCTTCCGGGAAACAGCAGGGAATGTATCAGAAATACGACCAACAAGGCGGCTATGAGACAGGCTCTTTCGGAAGCCGGAATACCGGTTCCTTTTTTTGAGACTGCTTCGGAGGGAGAACGTATCCTTCCCCCGTCCTGGCCGGTGATCGTAAAGCCGACAGACCGTTCCGGAAGCCGGGCTGTTACAAAGGTTGAGCGGATGGAAGAGCTGGAGGAGGCGATAAAAGCGGCTGTGGCCCAGTCTTTTGAAAAAAAGGCGATTGTGGAGGAATATATTTCCGGAGCCGAATACAGTGTGGAGACAATAAGCTTCAGGGGAGAGCACAGATGTCTGGCCATTACCAGGAAGTTTACCACAGGAGAGCCTCATTATATTGAAGTGGGGCACTTACAGCCTGCGCCTTTGACGGAAGAAATGGAAGAGAAAGTAAAAGAAAACGTATTTCGTGCCCTGGATGCTTTAAAGGTGGAATTTGGGGCAGGACACAGCGAACTGCGTATTGACAGCAAAGGGAACATCAGAATCATAGAAATCGGCTCCCGCATGGGAGGAGACTGTATCGGTTCAGACCTTGTCCCTCTGTCTTGCGGAGAGGATTTCACAGCCATGGTTATTGATACGGCAGCGGGAAGGGAACCCCGGTTTGCAGAGAAGCCTCTGTCCATGGTCAGCGCAGTCCGGTTTATTATGAATGAGAGAGATCTTGGGCACCTTGAAAAATTAAAAGCAGAGCATCCCGGGAATATCAGAAAAATCGTTCTGGAGGGAGAGGTAAAGGAGGCACAAATCGCAGACAGCGGAAGCCGTCCGGGCTTTTATATCCTTCAGGCGGAATCGCAGGAGAAGATGACGATGCTGCTCCATGAGGGGCCGGCAGAAAATCCGGTCAGTATTTTTCCCACGCCTGTTCAGAAGCTGCGTTTCCCGGGAGGAAAAAATGAGTTTTACATGAAAAGGGATGACCTCCTTCCGTTTTCCTTCGGGGGAAATAAGGTGCGTTTTGCGGAAAAATTCATTGAGGATATGCAGAGAAAGCATTGTGACAGTATGATTATCTACGGCAATTACCATTCCAATCTCTGCCGGATTTTGTCTGCCCTTTGCAGAGAACTTGCCATGCCCTGTTATATGATACATAATACAGAGGATGTGAAGGAGAAAGGGGAAACCTTCAATAGCCGGATGATCAGAAAAATGGGGGTAAAGGAAATTCCCAGCAGGAAACAGGGAATTGCAGAAGCGGTAAGACAGGCGATGGCAGAGCTGACGGAAAAGGGATACCGTCCGTATTATATTTATGGAAATGAAAAAGGCGAGGGAAATGAGAGTGTTCCCATGAGTGCCTACGTTCAGGCCTACGAGGAAATCTGCGCCTGGGAGGCAAGGGAGAAGACCTGGTTTGACTATATTTTTCTTGCATCCAGCACAAATGCCACTCAGTCAGGACTTCTCATGGGAAGTCTTCTCCGGGGAGACAACCGAAAGATTGTCGGGATTTCAGTCTCCAGAAATGAAGAGCGGGGAAAAGAAGTGATCGGGCATAATATTTCGGAATATGTGGAAAAGCTTTGCCCCCAGAGGACAGACCTTGTGGATAAAGCAAAAGATCAGATCTTTTTCACAGATGCTTACATGGAAGGGGGCTATGGAGCCTTCTCTTTAAATGTGGCAAGGCAGATAGAACAGCTCTATGAGACAGATGGCATATATCTTGATATGACATATACAGGAAAGGGTTTTTATGGTATGATGAAGTATCTGGAAGAGCAGAGGATTCAGGGGAAAAAGATACTCTTTCTCCATACGGGGGGAGCGCCGCTGTTCTTTGACTTCCTGAACAGTGAAACAGAGGATTGCAAATGAAGAAATTAATGATTCTGGGAGCGGGGTATTCTCAGCTCCCTTTATTTGAGGCTGCGAGGCGGCTTGGAGTTTATACCATCGCGGCAAGTACGCCGGGAGACTGGCCGGGGTTTGCGGCTGCAGATGAGGCTTCCTATACAGATATTTCAGATCCGGAGGCCGTATGTCGTGCTGCCGGTGAGCTTGGGGTGGACGGCATTGCCACCTGCTGTCTTGACACCGGTGTCCGCGCCATTGGGTATACCTGTGAGAAGCTGGGGCTTAAGGGACTTACTGCAGAGGCGGGAAAAATAAGCTCGGACAAGTTTCTGATGAAAGAAGCCTTCCAAAAGGGCGGGGTAAGCTGTGCGAAGCATATATGCGTAAGAAGCAAAGAGGAGCTGGAGGCGGCCCTTGAGAAATTACGATTTCCTGTTATTTTGAAGGCCGTTGATCTGATGGGAAGCAGAGGGCTTTTCCGATGCGGAACCAAAGAAGAAGCCCTGGAGCATTACGGAGAGACAATGGCTGCCACAAGGAAGGATTACTGTCTTGTGGAGGAATTTATAGAGGGAGAGATTTTCGGCTGCGAGGCAATGATGCGGGACGGAAAGCTTGTCTTCTGCCTGCCCAACAATATTGAAGCGTGGCAAAGCCATGTGCCCACTCCGATCGGCCATTCAGTCCCTTACAAAAAACAGGAGCTTCTGGGAGATGAGGTGAAGCGCCAGCTTATACTGGCCATAAAGGCAGTGGGACTTGACAACTGCCCTGTGAACTGTGATTTGATCCGACGGGGAAATGAAGTGTTCGTTATTGAAATTACAGGCCGTGCAGGGGCTACCTGTCTTCCTGAAATGGTAAGTCTGTATTATGGAATAGATTATTATGAGGCAATCGTGCAGCTTGCGCTTGGCATGGAGGTGGAGAAGCTCTGGGGTGCGGACTGCCCGAAGCGTCCTGTTCTGGCAAGGAGCCTGACATCGGACAGGACGGGAATTGTGAAGGCAGTTCATAACCGAAACGAGAAAGCAGAGTTAAAACAGGTGGACTTTGCCAATCCCCCGGAAAACGGGCTGATAGATATTTCTTTCAATATCCGGGCAGGAGAAGAAGTGCGGCGTTATGAAAACGGCAGAGACAGGATCGGTCAGGTCATTCTCACCGGAAACAGTCTTGGGGAATGTGAAGAGCGTCTGGAAGAGGTTTTGGCAAAGATACAAATTGAATTTACAGAATGATTGTGAGAAAATATTATGGAGAAACATTTGCCTGTAAAAAAAGGCGTCTATCTGATGCTGCACATCAGTCTGCTGTTCAGTTCCCTGAGCGGTGTCTGTTCCAAAAAAGCATCAGGATATATAGAGAATATTTTTTCCATCCCGTTCCTGTTCTGGTTCGGGCTGGTTTTTGTGATCATGTTCGGATATGCGGTGATCTGGCAGCAGATTCTGCGGCATCTGCCTCTGACTGTGGCATATGCCAATAAGCCGGTGACCCTGGTGTGGGGAATTGTCTGGGGAAGCCTGATTTTCGGGGAAAAGATCACATGGAATATGCTGGTGGGAGCTGCGGTTATTTTTGCCGGGATTTATCTGGTGAGCAGCGACGGCAGCGGGGATAAAAAAGAGGAGAAAGGGTCATGAGTAAACTTGGAACTGCAGTCTGTGTACTTCTGCTGTCTGTTTTTATTTCATCAGTATCTCAGGTTCTGCTGAAAAAGGCAGCTGACAGAGTTTATAAAAACAAGCTTGCAGAATATTTAAATCCTCTTGTGATAGGAGCCTATGTTATGTTTTTCGGTTCGGTGATCCTGACGATGCTGGCCCTTCGTTATGTGCCATTGTCCATGTCGCCGATTCTGGAATCCACAGGTTATATTTTTGTGGCTGTTTTGGGATATTTTTTCCTGAAGGAGCGCTTCAGCAGACGCAAGATAATAGGAATCTGCCTGATTCTGGCAGGAATAGCCGTATTTTCCATGAAGATATAAACGGCTGGTTAGGAGAGAAAAAAGATGTTGGTATCAATTGTTATACCCTGTTATAACTCTGAGCACACCATTGGCAAAGTGGTGGAGCTTGCTGTGGAGGAGTTCAGTAAATTAGAAGATTATGATTGTGAATTTGTTCTGGTCAATGATTATTCCAGAGACGGAACCTGGAAATCCATTCAGGGACTGGCTGAGAGATATCCCAATGTAAAGGGGATAAACCTGGCGAAGAATTTCGGGCAGCACAATGCGATCATGGCAGGTCTTTCCCGGACAGAGGGAAATCTGATCATCGGAATGGACGATGATATGCAGAACCATCCGTCCCAGATCCCTCAGTTTCTGAAAAAAATGGAAGAGGGCTATGATATTGTATTTGGGGTATTCAAACAGAGGAAATTTTCTGTTTTTAAGAATATTACCGGAGCAGTGAGCCGTTTCCTTCTGTGGCATCTTCTGGACAGACCGAAGGACATTCAGATGAGCAGCTTCTGGTGCTGCCGCCGTTATGTCCGCGATGAGGTGGTAAAATATGACGGCTATAATATTTTTCTCCAGGTATTGTTTTTCAGAACGACTCATAATATCGCAAATATTGAAATTGAGCATTTCGCAAGGGAAGTGGGAGAGTCGAATTATAATTTCCGCAGAGGGCTGAAGCTGTTTATGTCCTGTCTGAACTTTACGGTGATTCCCCTTCGTGTGGCAACCTTTTTGGGAACTGTTTTTTCGGCGGCAGGTTTTATTGGAGCTCTGGTGGTGCTGATCCGCAAGCTTTTGGATCCTACCATTGCCATTGGCTGGTCTTCCATGATGTGTGCCATGCTGGTTCTTTTTGGTTTCAGTTTTCTGATGCTGGGGATCATCGGCGAGTATATTGGAAAGGTGATCTTAAATATCAATAAAACGCCGCAGTATGTTGTGCGTGAGACTGCAAATCTGGATACAGAGAAAGAGAGAGACGAAGATACACAGGAGTGAATACAATGAAAAAATGGAAACAGCTGCTCTGCGGAGTTATGGTGGGAATACTGAGTGCGCAGGTAACAGCGGGGGCGGCGGCAGATCTGGATGCGAAATATGAAATCGAGACAAATGAGATTCCGTCATGGCCTCAGGCTGCTGATATTATGGCAGATACAGGGGTTTTGATGGAGGCGTCCACAGGCGCTGTCCTCTTTGACAAAGGAGCGAATGAGATTCGCTATCCGGCAAGTATCACGAAGCTGATGACGCTGCTGGTGGCTGCGGAGAACGGGAATCTGGAGGATAAGGTCACGTTTACGGAAACAGGAATCCGTGACGTTAAGCCGGACTCCGGAAATATCGGAATGCAGCTTGGCGAGGTGCTGACTCTGGAACAGTGTCTTTACGCTATGATCCTTTATTCTGCCAATGAGGTTTCTGCCCAGATTGCAGAATTTGTAGGCGGGACAGAGGCTGCGTTTATTGAGATGATGAATGAGAAGGCAGAGGAGCTTGGCTGTAAGAATACGCATTTTACAAATGCAAGCGGTCTGCCGGATCCCGATCAGTACACCACTGCAAGGGATATGGCGCAGATTTTCCGGGCGGGACTCAGGAATAAAGTTTTCCGCAAGGTGGTAAAAACAAGGACTTTTAAAATCCCTAAAACAAATAAAAATGATCAGGAGCGCTTTCTTGCGACCCATCATCCGCTTTTATCTGAACAATCCGGTATTTTTGATCCGGACTGTATCGGAGGCAAGTCCGGTATGACCAATGATGCCGGACATACTCTGGTAACAGGTATGAAGAAAAACGGTATGACACTGATCGCGGTGGTTCTCAGGGATGTGGATATCAATCAGGCGGGAGTGGATTCCCGGGAGCTTTTCAACTATGGATACGAAAATTTCCAGAAAGCAGAGGTTGACGGTGGAAGCGTGGTAGTTCCCAAGGGAACAGATGTGAAAACTCTTTCTGTCCGGGAGGATCCGGCGGGAGAAAATAAGATTCGCCAGAGATATTTCCTGAATGACCGTTATGTGGGAAGAGGTACCATAGAAAGAGCCCTGCCCACGGCGGAGCCGACAAAAACGCCTGATACTGAAATGGAAGAAGGGGAGGGCGATGCCGCAGAGCCTGCTCAGGGGGAAACTGTAAAAGTACAGGAAGAGGAGCAGGAAAAAGGGCTTTCCCAAACTGCGAAAATCCTTCTTCTTGTCATGGGAGTTATGGCGCTGATTCTGGTAGTCCTCTGTAATATGCTGATCATTAAGAAACAAAAGAAAAACAGACGTCACAGGCGATGAGGAAAATGAAATCATCCTCCTGAGTTTCCGGGCTGTATTGGCTGCGGATTTTCGGGAGGATGATTTTTTTACGGGAGTACTTATGAATGGCTGAAAATGTGTTTCAGAGGGGAGGACCGTTATTTTTCGGCCGCTTTTTCGGCGTATTCTGTTGTGACAAGATTCTGATAATCCAGGCGGTTATTCAGCTCGCCTGCCCCTTCCAGAATATCCTGAAGGAGATCAAAGCTGTCTTTTTCAAAGATCAGATTATCTTTCCAGGTATCCTGATCGTAGTAGCGTTTTACAATGGTGGTGATGGTTTCCAGATCAAATTCCGGGAACTGGGGAGCGATGACTTCCGCAATTTCTTCAGGGGTGTGATTTACCACGAAGGCCATGCCTTTCTGCAGACCGTTTGTGAAGGCCTGAATAAGCTCCGGATGCTTTTCCATATAGCTGGTTTTGGCGCTGTAGGAGGTGTAAGGGACATAGCCGGAATCTACGCCCAAAGAGGCGACCACATAACCTGCGCCTTCCTGTTCAAGGGCTGTGGCGGACGGCTCAAATTCCACGGAGAAATCTCCCTGTCCGCCGGAGAAAGCAGCGGCAGTAGAGCCAAAGTCAATGCTCTGGTCAATGGTCAGATCGGTTTTGGGGTCAATGCCGTTGGCTTTGAGGATATGCTCGAAAACCATTTCCGGCATACCACCCTTCCGGCCGCCCAGAACTTTTTTGCCTTTCAGGTCTTCCCACTGAAAATCAGGCATTTCCTCTCTGGCTACCAGGAAGTTTCCGGCGCGCTGGGTGAGCTGGGCAAAGTTTACGATTACGTCATTGGCGCCTTCCTGATAGGCGTAGATGGAAGCCTCCGCACCCATGAAGCCGATGTCCGCTTCCCCGGAAATGACAGCAGTCATAACCTTATCTGCGCCGAAGCCGGTTACCAGCTCAAGATCGATGCCTTCTTCTGCAAAATAGCCTTTTTCAATGGCAACATATTGGGGGGCATAGAAGATGGAATGGGCTACTTCGTTTAAGGTGACCTTTGTAAGATCCTCTTCCTTATTTTCTGCCATGACCAGGGAGGGCAGAGCCGCGACAGCCAGAAGTACGGCCAGAGCGGCAGCAGTTACTTTTCTTTTAAATTTCATAGACAATGACTCCTTTTTCCTTCTTTTTCAGCATATGAAAGAGAGGAAAAAAGGTGAATGTATATGATGAAAAAACTATCTGCAGGCATTGATCTTTATGAGCTATAGCACTTTTTTACATAATGCTATTTCC
>DXXQ01000162.1 GCA_019416265.1 Clostridiales bacterium
GAACCACTTCTTTTATTTGTACTTTCTTTCGCAGAGTTTTAACATCTGTGGAAGTTTCGCTTTTGTGGAAATGAATCTTTTTTTCAGAATCACCTTCCCTTATCTCTCATGCCCTTATACGATGTTTCCATATGTTCATTATAAAAGGCATTCCCCCGAAAAATCAACCCTGATTTTTTATCCGTATGAAACATACCATCACACAAAATTTACTTTTGCATAAAATATACTTCATCGTCCCGCAAATGTCCCTCAACTCCGTATTGCAGCCCCAAAACGAGTGCAGTTTCTTACGTTTCTCACTTTCCCCGGTTCTGTAAGCGCCGTAAACGTTAATGCCGCAAAACGCACGTAAAAAAAGGATATGCAGATAAATCCATTTCGCATATCCTTTTTCTGTGTTTTTTTGTTTTATGTTTCAGTTTTATTATGCCATCAGCGTTCCTATTTCACCGCTGACTTCTTCGTAGTTTTTTGCCACCGTATTCAGATTATCAATTTCACCTGTGATCTTCTGATCCTTAAATACCAGGATTCTCCTTGCAAGGGTGATCAATTCCGGCATATCAGAAGAAATCAGGATAATTGATTTTCCTTCCTCCTTGGCAAGATTCCAGATCAGATCGTGAATATATTTTTTTGCCCCTACATCGACGCCTACCGTTGGCTCGTCAATGATCAATATGTCGCAATTTGCAGCCAGCCATTTGCCAATGCTGACCTTTTGCTGATTGCCTCCTGACAGACTGCCCACCTTTGTCTCTCTGGACGGGGTTTTAATTTTCATCTTATCAATCATGTAATCGACAGTTTTCTGTTCCTCTGAAATATTGATCTTGCGGAACTTATTGATAAGACTGGACCAGACAGTGATCGTTGTATTCGTTCCGACAGATGCATCCAGCATCAGTCCTTCTTCTTTACGGTTTTCTGTTACATAGCCGATCTTGTATTTTTCCAGAGCATCCTGGATGGAATGGATTTCTGCCTTTTGACCTTTTATATAAATTTCTCCGGAATCCATCTTATCTGCCCCCACAAGAAGTCTTACCAGCTCCGTTCTTCCTGAACCAACCAGACCGTAAAATCCCAGAATCTCGCCTTTTTTCAGGCTGAAATTCACCTTATCAAACTGTCCGTAGGTTGAAATATCCTTCGCTTCCAGCACAATCTCATCCTGAATGTTAAGGAATCCCAGATGCTCCTGTTCCTCCTCGCGTCCGATCATCATTTTGACAATGTCCTGTCTCTCAATGCCTGCGCAGTCCTTTGTTCCCACATATTTTCCATCGCGAAGTACGGAAACCTTGTCGCAAAGTTCCAGCACTTCCTCAATCTTATGGGATACAAAGATAACTGCAACATTCTGCTCTTTCAGTTTTTTGACAATTTTAATCAGATTACTGCTCTCGTAGCTGGTGAGGGATGAAGTCGGCTCATCCAGAAGAATATATTTCGCATTGGAAGATAAGGCCTTCGCAATCTGGATCAGCTGTTTCTGAGCAGCCGTCAGATGCTCTATTTTATCTGTGGGACTTATGGAAAGTCCCACAATCTTCAGGTATTTCTCTGCCGTTTCATTAATTTTTTTCCAGTCAACATTGATTCCCTTCTTAAAGTGATCCAGTCTGTCGAGAATAATGTTTTCTGCAACTGTAGCATCCGGAATTACCTGTATTTCCTGGCTCACCATATTGATATCATGATCGACTGCATCACGGAAGTTTTTCATTATGACTTTTTTCCCGTCCAGATACATTTCACCTTCATCCGGATGGTAAATGCCTGTGATAATTTTCATCAGTGTGGATTTTCCCGCACCATTCTCTCCCATTAATGCATGGATCTCTCCTGGTTTAAAAGTAAGCGATACATCATCCAATGCTCTGACACCGGGAAAAATTTTACTGATATGTTTTAATTCCAACATTTATGATACCTCCATAGTTTGCGCCAGCCTTTCCAGAGCCGTTATTTTGTCAGATATTCTGTCGGAAGCTTCTCTAAGATTTCCTGTGTTACTGCTTCCAGATCTTCTGCATAGGAATTCATATTGTCTTTTGTTACCAGAACAATACCGGAGTCGATGAAATACTGATCGTCTTTTACAGTATAGCCTTCTCCCATAAGTTTGAGAGCCATACAGGAAATATATCCGTGTCCTTCAGAGTTCTGGGCGATCGTTGCGTCGATGACGCCGTCCTCAATACCTTTCATAACGCCGGAGTCTGTGTCGATACCGATTGCATAAATGTGTTTTGCGTCTTTCTGTTTTGCATAAAAGTCTGTTAATGTCTGTGTCATACCAACGCTGCTGATCATACCTGTACAAATGATTCCGTCAATCTCATCAAGGTTTGCGGAAATAGCGCTCTCAATCTTACTTACTGCTTCTTCCTGTGTTTTGATACCTGCGATCTCCTGCACGATCTCAACATCCGGGTACTGGGCAACAACTTCTTCGATACCTTCTTTACGGAGAGCTGTGTTCGGGTCTTCCAGAACTTCCAGAACATTTAAGATCTTACCTTTTCCTCCCATCATTTCGATCAGGGCCTCTGTTGCGTCTTTTGCAGCCTGTTTTACGTCTGTGGCTACTGCAAAGGAAGCAGCGGTAGGTTTCGCTGTATCTGTACCAAAGTTAATTACATTTACACCCATTTTTTCATGAATTTCTTCATAAAGTCCGTTTGCGCCTGATGCGTCGCATGGATAAATAGAAAGCGCGTTCACACCCTGAGCAACCAGAGCCTCAACTTTTTCATTTTCACTTGCCTGTGTCCAGTCCGGTCCGATCTGAATGATAACTTCGGTATCCTGTTCTTCCATGAACTTTTCCACACCTTTTTTTACTTCATCGAAATACGGATGCGGCGCCGGAGCATACCACGCAATCTTTGAATCTGCTGCGTGTACCGGTTCTGCATTAACTAGAACGCCTGCCATTCCCCCAACAACAATTGCTCCGCATAAAAATGTAGCCATCATTTTTTTCATCATACCTTCGTCCTCCTTATATAGTTTTTGTATTAAAAAATAATGATGTTCTAAATCACGAACAGCCTTTAATGTGTGCTGTTCTGCCCCTTTTTCAGTCCCTGTTTTAATTTGTAGCCTTTGATCAGATCCTTAATGCTGTCAAGAGATACGGCCAGTAATAAGATCAGTCCAAGGTATGCCTGCTCAAAGTAAATGTTTGCGTTCAGCATAACAAGTCCGTTCTTTACCATAACGATCAGGAAGCCGGCAAAGAAAATACCGATGGCGTTAAATACACCGCCTTTTAAAGCAACACCGCCGATCACGGCTACCGCAAAGGAGATGACCATCCAGTCAACGCCCGTAGACGGCTGCGCGGAACCTGTTCTGGAAATCCAGAGAAGTCCTGCGATCGCTGCGAAAAATCCTGAACCGATATTTGCAAGTACGATCATCTTGTTCGTGTTTACACCTGACATCTTCGCAGCTTCCACATTTCCGCCTGTTGCAAGCACCCGACGTCCTGTAACCGTAAACCGGAAGAGGTATCCCAGTACGATCAGCGCCAGAGCTGCAAGCCAGAGAAGATATGGAATTCCCAGAAAGCCTTCTCTTCCGATAAAGGTAAAGTTCTCAGGAATCTCATTGTAAGGAAAACCCTGGGAAATTCCGTTGATCAGACCCTGGAAGATGAAGGATGTTGCCAGCGTTACAACAAAGGAATTCAGCTTCAGCCCGGTAATAACAAGGCCGTTTACCGCTCCTGTTGCGATACCTACCAGAAGTCCTACAAGGATTGCCGCCAATGAAGAAAAATGCAGTTCCTGCATACAGTATCCTGCAACGACTACAGTCAGCCCGCCCATGTAGCCAAGGGCAAGGTTCATTCCCCCTACGATCACTACGAGACCCTGGGCGATCGCGATAAAGATATAAATTGCTGCTGTTCTGCTCATGTTGAACAGGTTGTAGGAAGTTAAGAAGCTATCTGAAAATGCAGTAAAAATCGCCCCCAGGATCAATACGGCAATGATAACTGTAACTTCCCCCCTGGCAAACAGCCTTTTGATTCCACTTGATTGTTTATTGTTCATTTTTGCCAACCTCTCTTGTCTTACTCGCTCATTCTACTTTCTCGAATCTGCCACCGCCTGATACATTGCGATAATATTTTCCGGCGGTACGTCCGGCATGATATTGTGTTCCTGATTAAACACGAAGCCGCCGTCCTGATTAAAGATGTCGATCATTCTCCGTGAATATTCATATACCTCTTTCGGCGTTGCCCGGTTTAAAATCGTTCTTGTGTTGCATCCGCCGCCCCAGAAGGTAATGTCTTTTCCGAACTCCCGCTTTAATACCTCCGGATCCATCTGGTAAGCCGTTGTCTGTACCGGATTGAGTACATCGTATCCGGCATCGATCAGATCCGGGATGATTGGGTACAGAGAGCCGCAGGAGTGAAGGAACGTCTTCATCTTGCTGTGCTTATGTACATACTCGTTCAGCTGTGTGTGATAAGGCTTAAACAGCTTCTGATATTTTTCCCGTGACATGAACATTCCCGTATCCATGCCAAGGTCATCCCCGAATCTCAGGATATCAACAATATCGCCAACCGTCTCGCATACTTTCTCCAGAGTAGCCATATGGCGTATCATCAGCTGCTCCACAAGAGCCTGTACGTTTTCCTCGTCTGCGTAGGTATCCATTAAGAAGTTGTCAATCCTTCTCAGGAAGGTACCCCACTCGAACAGGTTACATCCGCAGGTGATCATCAGCGCCCTGTCTGTACTTTCGCGAAGCTTCAACGTTTTTTCTCTCAGAGTTTTGTAAAAATCCTTATCCCCTGCGTGATCCCATGGACTGTGTACCAGGGCACTCCATAAAACCTTCCCCATCTGATGATCCAGATCGCTGAAATCGTCCGGATAGTCGTCTACATACGGGAAATATGTCTGGTCAAAAAACGTTGCTCCCACCGGCATTTTTGCAATGAGAGTGCCTTCCTTGTCGTGAACCAGGTAATCGCCATTGGGCTGTTTTTCCGGGTGGAACCAATTTGGATAATGACCAATGGAACCATCTGCCAGAGTAACCTCATGCCAGTCCTCGTCCTTGTCGTTAAATGCCCGTCCAATATCAATGACATCCACACCGAATTTATCCAGGATTTCCATCTCCGGCTGCGCTACCTGCTGCACCACATCGAAAATCCTTGTCTGCCCTGTTGTCATACCAAGATATTTTTTTAAATTATTGTAAGCGATCGCAGATATTCCGGAACTTGGCGTTCCCCCCAAATCCAGCGGCACGTAATCCGGCTGCTTATGATTGATCGCCGCTAAAACTCTTTCCCTTGATGTCATAATTGAATTCCCCTTTCAAAAATTGACGTTATACTGGAGTCAGTCTAAGTGGTAAACCTCCTCCATTTCACCCCACCATTCTCCTTCTTTTGCTGATTCTACCGGCATCTGGCACGGGTCTGTTTCCTTCCACCATTCTCTGGTTTTCGGATCCTCAGCCATCTTTTTCATATCCTCTTCATAATTCGTTCCCACATATTCATAGTAGCTGAATAAGTATCCATCCCTGTAATAAATAGAGTAATTCTGGATATTACACTTCTTGATCATAGCGTTGATCTCCGGCCATGGATTAGCATGCAGCTTTTTATATTTTTCCAGATATTCTTCTTTTACTCTTATAACCTGTCCAAATCTTTGCATACGTTAACTCCTTTTTTATTTAGTAAGCGGTTCTTCTGTTTCCTGTTAATCCCATTATATTC
>DXXQ01000163.1 GCA_019416265.1 Clostridiales bacterium
ATCCTTGCCATGGAAAATGCGGGGCAGCTTATTGAGGATGAGGAGCTTCGCGCCCAGATCAAGGGAAGCGGGATCGGAACAAGTGCCACCAGAGCGGAAATTCTCAAAAAGCTCTTTCACATTAAATATTTATCCCTGAATAAAAAGACGCAGATCATTACACCGACCCTTCTCGGGGAGATGATCTTTGACGTTGTGAACTGTTCCATCCGCCAGCTTTTGAATCCTGAGCTCACTGCAAGCTGGGAAAAAGGTCTTACCTATGTGGCGGAGGGAAGTATTACAGAACAGGAATATATGGATAAGCTGGAGCGCTTTGTGAGAATCCGTACGAAACAGGTGGAGGACAGTAACTTTCAATATGCCCTGCGGCAGTTTTTCGATGCTGCAGCGCAGAATTATAAGAAGCCGGAAACTGTGAATAAGAAGGCATAGCGGCTTTTTGACGAGGAGGAAAAATATTATGATGAAGGATTTTACGATCAGCAATCTACTGGACTTAAAAGAGACCATTGCAGCGGAGCTGTTTGAGGGGAAAACCTATCCCTGGGAAGTGCTTCCGGAAATCGGCGATTTCATTGTAAAACTGGGAAAAACGTTAAGTCCTAAGGAATATGACTATCAGGAAGGCGACATCTGGATTGCGAAAAGCGCGAAAGTAGCTCAGACGGCATGTATCAACGGGCCGGTGATCATCGGAAAGGATGCGGAGGTGCGTCACTGTGCGTTTATCCGTGGCAAAGCCATTATAGGGGAAGGCGCAGTTGTGGGAAATTCCACAGAGCTTAAAAATGCAGTGCTTTTTAACAAAGTACAGGTTCCTCATTATAATTATGTGGGAGATGCAGTTCTTGGCTATAAATCCCATATGGGCGCAGGCTCTATTTGTTCTAATGTGAAATCTGATAAAAAGCTGGTGGTCGTGAAAGACGGCGAAGAACGAGTGGAGACAGGATTGAAGAAATTCGGCGCCATGCTGGGTGACAACGTAGAAGTGGGCTGCGGTTCCGTCCTCAACCCCGGAACAGTGATCGGAAGAAACTGTAATATCTATCCTCTTTCCTCAGTAAGAGGCTGTGTTCCTGCAGACAGTATTTACAAATCTGCCGGAGAGGTCGTGGAGAAACAGTAAATTTCCAATGACAGGATAAGAATAAAAAGAATCACCGCATCTGTTTCTCAGTACCGAGAGACAGATGCGGTGTTTTTTGTTTTGTATTATACGAATAAAAGATTCCTCAGGATCACAAGAACGGTAATGTGCAGGGGGTAAAAGGCATAGAAGAAATATTTTGCAAATTTACCCTTAATGAAGCCGCGCTTTCCGTTGTACATATTGATGGAGAGAAAGGCAAAGCAGGCTTTCCATTCATAGTAGAGCCAGCAGCTTCCGATAATGGCCTGGGCGGTTTTTTCGCTGCGGAACCAGTACATAATGAGAAGGAAGATAAAGCCTTTCCAGCCATAGTCCGCATCCAGAAATACGGAGACAGTCAGAAGTCCCAGTACACACAGAAGCTGCATGGAACGGTTTTCCCAGAAGTATTCAATGGCACAGAAGGCTATATAGCCAAGAAACAGGGTGAAAAATACATTCTGCTTCTGGTAACGCCAGGTATTTGAGAACATGAAATTCCACGGGATTTCGGAAATACAGGCGAAAATGAGAAGGTTTCTGCCGTATTTGAAACGATTTCGTGTATGTAGAAATCCCTCCACAAGAAGAAAGCAGAAGATCGGAAAGGCAGCACGTCCCACATCTCTGCATACACGGTACAGGTCGTAATTTCGTCCGTTCAGGGTGAACAACGTCTGGCGGGCAGGCTCATAGTAAGTGAGCAGTACAAGAGCCGAGTGGTCGATCAGCATAATGACCATGGCGATGACTTTAAGGACACTGCCGCTTAAAACCTGCATTTTTTCAGGCAGGAAAGAAGTATTTTTCAGTTCAGTCATGGTTTCGTCCTCTCATATTATTCTTGATACAAGTATATATTCGGAGAATGGCTTTGTCAATTCAGACTGTATGATACAGGAAATTTTGATTGTCCAAAGGGGAAATATGGGGTATAGTGAAAGACAGATGAAATAAAGGAGACAGGAAGCAGCATGATATATTTGGAGACCTTTCGATTTCCGGAAAAGGATGAGGAATTTGACTTTTTTATGTCTGTAAAAAGAACCTGTTATGACAGTTATTATCCGTTTGGAGTGCTGTCGGAAAAACAGCTTCGTCAAATAGATTTTGAACCGATTACTATTTTATACGGAGGAAACGGCTGCGGGAAGAGCACGGCCTTAAATGTGATCGCAGATAAGCTTGGAGCAGAGAGAGATTCCGTTTACAACCGTTCCAGCTTTTTTGAAGAATATCTGGCAAGATGTTCAGGCGGAAAATCACTGGAAAAGCCTGAGGAAATCCGCATTATCACCAGCGATGATGTCTTTGATTATATGCTTGATATCCGCAATTTCAATGAGGGAATCGACAGGAAGAGAGAAGATATTTTTCAGGAATATCTGGATGCCAAATATTCGAAATTCCAGCTCAAATCTCTGGACGATTACGATAAGCTGAAAAAGGTAAATCTTGCCAGAAGCAAAACCCAGTCTCAGTTTGTGCGAAAAAACCTTCACGACAATGTGAGGGAGCGAAGCAATGGAGAGAGTGCGTTTTATTATTTTACTGATAAGATCAGGGATAAGGGTCTGTATCTTCTGGACGAGCCGGAGAACAGTTTGTCTGTGGAGCGTCAGATGGAACTGAAGGGATTTCTGGAAAATTCAGCAAGATTTTTTGGGTGCCAGTTTCTTATTTCCACTCATTCCCCCTTCCTTCTATCTATGAGCGGGGCAAAAATCTATGACCTTGATGAATCTCCGGTGGATGTGAAAAAGTGGACAGAGCTGGAAAATGTACGGGCATATTACAGGTTTTTCAAAAAAAACGAGCATCTTTTTGAAGAATCTTAATTTTTTTACAAAATATGACTGGACGAATTGTGGGTTTTGTGAGAAAATGATGATAGGTTGTTAGGCACGTTTTCAAAAATGCCGCTGGAAACGAAGTGGACAGCAGTTGGAATGTGCCTCAATAATAACAACAGAAGTTAATTTAACTTGAAAGGAGTTTTACAATGATTTATTCACGCGAAGTAGAAGAAATGTGCCCAGTTGCACAGGGCGTTAATCATGGCGCCGCTCCAATCCCAGAAGAAGCAAAATGGGTACAGGCAAAAGAAGTCAAAGACATTTCCGGTCTTACACATGGTATCGGTTGGTGTGCACCTCAGCAGGGTGCCTGCAAGCTTACTCTGAACGTTAAAGAAGGTATCATCCAGGAAGCTCTGGTTGAGACAATCGGATGTTCTGGTATGACTCATTCCGCAGCTATGGCTTCTGAAATTCTTCCAGGCCGTACAGTAATGGAGGCTCTGAACACAGACTTAGTATGTGATGCGATTAACACAGCTATGAGAGAACTTTTCCTTCAGATCGTTTACGGTCGTACACAGTCCGCATTCTCAGAAGACGGACTTCCGATCGGCGCTGGCCTTGAAGACCTTGGTAAAGGACTTCGCTCTCAGGTTGGTACAATGTACGGAACTCTGAAAAAAGGACCTCGTTACCTGGAAATGGCAGAAGGTTATGTAACAGGTATCGCTCTTGACGCTGACAACGAAATCATCGGATACCAGTTCGTAAGCCTTGGAAAAATGACTGACTTCATCAAAAAAGGCGACGACCCGAATACCGCATGGGAAAAAGCGAAAGGTCAGTACGGCCGTGTAGCAGACGCTGTTAAGATTATTGACCCGAGAAAAGAATAATTTGAGGAGGTAACGGGAAATGGCTTTATTTGAATCATATGAGAGACGAATTGACAAGATCAATTCTGTTTTAAACAGCTATGGAATTGCTTCTCTTGAGGAAGCTGAAAAAATTACAAAAGACGCAGGTCTTAATGTATACGATCAGATCAAAGGCATCCAGCCGATCTGCTTCGAGAACGCTTGCTGGGCATACATCGTAGGCGCAGCTATCGCAATCAAAAAAGGCTGCAAGAGAGCAGCAGATGCAGCAGCAGCTATCGGTGAAGGTCTTCAGGCTTTCTGTATCCCGGGCTCCGTTGCTGATACACGTAAAGTAGGTCTTGGACATGGTAACCTTGGTAAAATGCTTCTTGAAGAAGATACAGAGTGCTTCGCTTTCTTAGCTGGTCACGAATCCTTCGCAGCAGCAGAGGGCGCTATCGGTATCGCTGAAAAAGCAAACAAAGTTCGTCAGAAACCTCTTCGTGTTATCCTCAACGGTCTTGGAAAAGACGCTGCTCAGATCATCGCAAGAATCAACGGCTTTACATATGTTGAGACTGAATATGATCCATACACAAACGAAGTAAAAGAAGTATTCCGTAAATCCTACTCTGAAGGACTTCGTGCACAGGTTAACTGCTACGGTGCAAACAGTGTTCCGGAAGGTGTTGCTATCATGTGGAAAGAAGGCGTTGACGTTTCTATCACAGGTAACTCCACAAACCCGACACGTTTCCAGCATCCGGTTGCAGGTACATACAAAAAAGAATGTAACGAAAAAGGCAAAAAATACTTCTCCGTTGCATCCGGCGGTGGTACAGGACGTACTCTTCACCCAGACAACATGGCAGCAGGTCCGGCTTCCTACGGTATGACAGATACATTAGGACGTATGCACTCTGACGCTCAGTTCGCTGGTTCTTCTTCCGTACCGGCTCACGTAGAAATGATGGGCTTAATCGGCGCAGGTAACAACCCGATGGTTGGTATGACTGTAGCTGTAGCTGTTTCCATCGAGGAAGCTGCTAAAGAAGGCAAATTCTAAGAAATAGCGTATTTTCAAGGAATGTTCAATGTATGAATCCTGTAGAATCCTTGTAAATCTACCTGTATAATACACGAGTAATACACAAGGATAAATGGCGGTAATACACAAATTAAAAAACAATAAAAGGGCTATACCAAAGTCAATAAGATTTCTGGTATAGCCTTTTTATTGTCTATATAAGCATTATATGAGTTGTTAGAGGCATGCAAACATGATAAAATGCCTGTAGGGAACAATCTTCATTCTTGCATTGCTTACATTCGTTTTTACGTTTTGTAAGTAGCAATACATAGCAAAAACCACCCTGATACTTTGGTCGGTTCGGGTGGCTTTGCTTCTCAATTTATCCGGTCAACTCACCCAGTGGGCGGTTGTTCTCTTTACATTTATAATATAACACGAATGTTCAGAGTGTTCAATAGAAAGGTTACTGATGATTATGAAACTAGAAGAAGCATTGAAATAACGGAGGTATTGCAGACCTCTGAAACAGGAGTCTGTATTCTTCACAAAAACACGGGAATAATTTTGTGCAAAAACATGGTTTTAAAGGCGTAAAAGAAGAAAATATTGACAAAATACACAAAGAATGATATTATGAACACATAATTAAAGTGACAATTGCATAGGCCGATAGAAGAATTTGGGAGAGACTGTTGAATGGGAGAGGGTATTTCAGACGACAGCGCCGAAGGGGAAGAAGCGATAAACTCTCAGGCAAAAGGACCAGATTTGGACGGCACTCTGGAAAGGCAAAAACACCCAAGAAGCAATTTCCCCGAAGCACTTTGCAGGTGGGGAAAGAATCTTTCAGGTAAAAAGACAGGGACGCACAGGTAATACGGTATGGAGAAGATGCCGGTATTATTTGGGCGTATTTTTTTGGCCTTTTTTCAGAAGAATCGCAGGAAAAGGAGGAATGAGGGCTATGGAACAAAAGACACCGTTGTATGAAACACATGTGAAATACGGAGGAAAAATTGTGCCTTTTGCAGGATATCTGCTTCCCGTTCAGTATGGGACAGGCGTGATCACGGAACATATGGCAGTGCGTACTGCCTGCGGTCTTTTTGATGTTTCCCATATGGGAGAAATCATGTGTATCGGCAAGGATGCCGTGAAAAATCTGAATCACCTTCTCACCAACGATTACACTACAATGTATGACGGGCAGGCGCGCTACAGTCCCATGTGCAATGAAAACGGCGGCGTGGTAGACGATCTGATTGTTTACAAAGTAAGGGATGACCATTATTTTATCGTGGTAAATGCAGCAAATAAGGATAAAGATTTTGAATGGATGAAAAAACATGAATTCGGAGACGCGGTATTTACGGATATTTCCAAAGATGTGGCGCAGATTGCGCTCCAGGGACCGAAGGCGGAAACGATTCTGAAAAAACTGGTTGCAGAGGAAGACATTCCGAAGAAGTATTACAGCGCATATTTCCACAAAGAGATAGGGGGAATGGACTGCATCATTTCCAAGACAGGTTATACAGGAGAGGACGGCTTTGAGTTTTATCTGGCTGCAGAGGAAGCGCCGAAGCTTTGGGAGCTTCTCCTTGAAACAGGAAAAGAAGAAGGACTGATTCCCTGCGGGCTGGGAGCGAGAGACACCCTCAGACTGGAAGCGGCAATGCCTCTCTACGGTCATGAAATGAACGACGAGATCACACCTGTTGAGGCAGGTCTGGGATTTTTCGTAAAAATGCAGAAGGAAGAGTTTATCGGAAAAGCTGCTCTGGAAGAAAAGGGCGCTCCCGGGGTGAAGCGGGTAGGCCTGAAAGTAACAGGACGGGGAATTATCCGGGAACATACCGATGTTTATGTTGGGGACAAAAAAGTCGGAGTTACCACTTCGGGAACTCACTGTCCTTATATAAAAGCTCCGGTGGCAATGGCCCTTCTTGATGTGGAATATACGGAAGCAGGAACTGCCGTAGAAGCGGAAGTACGGGGAAGAAAAGTGGCGGCAGAGGTAGTGCCTCTTCCGTTTTATCTCCGACGGAGATAAACGCCTCCGGCGAGGATTGCAGAAATGCGCAGAAGAAAATGTTGCTTTGCAACGCGCATTTCGCAGCAAGAACGCTGGAGCGTTCTTGAAAAAAGGCAAAATAAAAAAGAATATAATTATAATAAAAAATCAGGAGGAATAAAAATATGAGACATCCAGAAGAATTACGTTACAGCAGATCACATGAATGGGTAAAAAAATTAGAGGACGGCACAGTTCTTATCGGGCTTACAGATTATGCCCAGGATGCGCTGGGAGATCTGGTTTTTGTAAATCTGCCGGAAGAGGGAGATGAGGTGACAGCAGGGGAGGCCTTCGCAGATGTGGAATCAGTAAAGGCAGTGTCCGATGTATTCTCACCGGTTACAGGAACTGTAGCGGAAGTAAACGAGGCGCTTTTAGACGCACCGGAGATGATGAATGACGATCCCTATGAAGCATGGCTGATCAGAGTTGAGAATGTGACAGAGGAAGAAGAACTTCTTGATGCAGATGCTTATATTGAATTTTACGAAAGTGAAGAGGCTTAAATAGATTGACCTGAGTCTGGAATTTTCCATTCAGGGCAGAAAGGGGGCTAAACATATGGGATCCTATTTGCCAAATACCAGGCAGGAGCAGCAGGAAATGCTCAGGGAAGCGGGATACGAAAGCTTTGACGCACTGTTTGCTCACATTCCGGAGGAGGTAAAGGTAAAAGAACTGAACCTTCCTTCCGGATTAAGCGAAATGGAAGTACTCAGCGAAATGGAGGATATTGCCCAGAAAAATAAAATCTTCCGCCATATTTTCCGTGGAGCGGGTGCATATGACCATTACATTCCTGCAATTGTGGGAAGTGTTGTAAATAAAGAAGAATTTGTCACAGCATATACGCCTTATCAGGCAGAGATCAGTCAGGGTATCCTTCAGTCTATTTTTGAGTATCAGACAATGATCTGCGAGCTTACAGGAATGGACGTTTCCAATGCGTCTGTCTACGACGGCGCCACAGCAGCGGCTGAGGCAGTTGCCATGTGCAGAGAACGCAAACGCACAACAGCCTATATATCTGCAGCAGTAAATCCTCAGGTGATCTCTGTGATCAAAACATACTGTTATGCAAGCGGGACAGAGGTTGTGATGATTCCGGAAAAGGACGGAGTTACAGATAAGGAGGCTTTAAAAGCCGCTTTAAAGGATACGGCAGCCTGCTTCTATGTACAGCAGCCAAATTATTACGGAAACCTTGAAGACGCAAAGGAGCTTGGAGAAATCGTTCATGGGGCAGGAGGAAAATATATTATGGGCTGTAATCCGATTTCCCTTGGCATGCTCATGACTCCGGCAGAATGCGGCGCAGATGTGGCAGTGGGAGAGGGACAGCCTCTTGGCATGAGCCTGGCCTTTGGAGGCCCTTATCTTGGTTTCATGGCGGCAACAGAAAAGATGCTCCGCAAGCTTCCGGGAAGAATAGTGGGAGAAACGGTAGACCGCGACGGAAAGCGCGCCTATGTGCTGACGCTTCAGGCAAGAGAACAGCATATCCGCAGGGAAAAAGCCAGCAGCAACATCTGCTCCAATCAGGCGCTCTGCGCTCTGACCGCAGGGGTATATCTTTCCGCAATGGGAGAAGAGGGAATCCGAAAGGCAGCTTCTCTGTGCTGCTCCAAAGCCCATTATTTACAGGCAGAGCTGGAAAAGGCAGGCTTAAAGCTTAAATACAGCGCACCGTTTTTCCATGAATTTGTAACCGTATCCGAAGTAAAAGCGGAAATAATTCTGGATGCCCTTGAGAAAAAAGGAATTCTGGGAGGTCTGCCTCTGGGAGAATATGAAATTCTCTGGTGTGCAACAGAAAAAAATACAAAAGCAGAAATTGATCTGGCAGCAGAGATCGTAAAGGAGGTGTGCGGCGTATGAAACTGATTTTTGAACGTGGAAAAGAAGGACAGGGCAGCGCTCTTTTACCGGAATGTGACGTACCGGAATTTCAGCTGGACGTACCGAAGCGTGAAAAAGAGCTTCATCTGCCACATGTCTCTGAAAATGAACTGAGCCGTCACTATACAGAACTGGCGAAACAGGTACACGGAGTAAACGACGGATTTTATCCTCTTGGCTCCTGTACCATGAAATATAATCCAAAGGTAAATGAGGAAGCGGCTTCTCTTTTGGGCTTCAAAAAAATCCATCCCCTTCAGCCTCTTCATACCGTACAGGGATGTCTGGAGGTTCTCAAACGGGCGGAAGAGCTGCTCTGTGAGATTACGGGAATGGACAGTATGACGATGCAGCCGGCAGCAGGCGCTCATGGAGAATTTACAGGACTTCTTCTTATTAAGGCGTACCATGACAGCAGAAAGGATACGAAACGAACCAAGATCATTGTACCGGATTCTGCTCATGGAACAAATCCTGCAAGCGCGGCTATGTGCGGCTTTGAGGTGGTAAGCGTACCCTCCGGAGAGGACGGCTGCGTAGACCTTGAGAAGCTTCGGGAAGCTGCAGGAGAGGATACGGCAGGTCTGATGCTTACAAATCCCAATACAGTAGGTCTTTTTGACAAAAATATCCTTGAGATCACCTCTGTGATACACGAGGCAGGCGGTCTGGTATATTATGACGGCGCAAACTTAAACGCAGTCATGGGCGTGGTGCGTCCCGGAGATATGGGCTTTGATGTGGTTCATCTGAATCTTCATAAGACGTTTTCCACTCCTCACGGCGGCGGCGGTCCGGGAAGCGGCCCTGTAGGCTGCAAGGCCTTCCTGAAAGAATTCCTTCCGGGATATCAGGAAACCCGTACAGAGGAGGGACTTACCTTTGTGAAGCCGGAACAATCTGTAGGCGATGTGAAAGCCTTTTACGGAAACTTCCTTGTGGTGGTAAAGGCTCTGGCCTACATTCTCACCCTGGGAAAAGAAGGCATACCGGAAGCTGCGAAAAATGCAGTTTTAAATGCCAATTATATGATGGAAAAATTAAAAGACATTTATCCTATGGCATATAGTGAAACCTGTATGCACGAATTCGTTATGAGTCTGGAAAAAATGAAACATGACATTGATGTATCTGCGATGGATGTTGCGAAAGCCCTTCTTGACTACGGTATTCACCCGCCGACCATGTACTTCCCTCTGATCGTACATGAGGCGCTGATGATCGAGCCCACGGAGACGGAGAGCAGAGAGACTCTGGATGAGGTAATTGCAGTATTCCGTGAAATTTATGAAAAAGCACAGAGAAACCCGGAAGAAATGCACGAAGCGCCTGTGGGAACTTATGTGCGGAGACTGGATGAGGTTCGGGCAGCGAGAAAACCGGTGCTTCGCTACAGATTCGAACAGAAATAAAAAAGAAAAGGAGAGGGTCAGATGATTTCCAGACTTTATGTTTACAGAACAGACAATAAAAATCCATATCAGAATCTTGCAGTGGAAGAATATCTGACGCTCCACACAGAACCGGAAGAATGTATTCTGTATTTATGGCAGAATCAGCATACAGTAGTTATCGGAAAAAATCAGAACTGCTGGAAAGAATGTAAAGTTAATTATTTAGAGGAGGACGGCGGCAGTCTTGTCCGCCGTCTTTCCGGAGGGGGAGCTGTTTATCACGATCTGGGAAATCTGAATTTTACATTCTGTGTACAAAAAGAAAATTATGATTTATCCAGACAGATGGATGTGGTTTTGGAGGCTGTGCAAAGCTTTGGGATTGACGCGGAGAAAACAGGGAGAAATGACATTACAGTAAAGGGAAGGAAATTTTCGGGAAACGCATTTTACCAATCCGGGGATTTCTGTTACCATCATGGAACCCTTCTGGTCAGCGCAGACAAAGAAAAAATGTCGAAATACCTCAATGTCTCCAGAGAAAAGCTGAAATCCAAGGGAGTGGATTCCGTCCGCTCCAGGGTGGCAAACCTGACAGAATTTGAGGAGAGCCTTACCATAGAGGCGCTTGCAGAGGCGCTTGTGGAAGCGTTTTCTAAAATCTACGGAATGAAAGCGGAAAAGCTTCCAAAACAGCGCCTGGATCAGGGGGAGATTGCCCGGAAAGAAAAAAGATTTTCTTCATGGGAATGGAAATACGGGAGAAAGATTCCCTTTCAGTATCAGATGGAACAGAGATTTTCCTGGGGCGGGGCAGAGCTTCAGCTTGAGGCAGTCCGGGGAAAAATCCTAAGGGTCAATGTTTTTTCGGATGGAATGGAGCAGGAGCTTTTTGGCGAAATCCAGGAAGCCCTTGAGGGGTGTGAATACAGCGAGAGAGCGATGACAGAAGCGCTGCACCGATGTCTCAGGCAGGAAAAAAATGACAGAGAAAGAAGAATCATTGAGGATATCTGTACCATGCTCAGAGAAAAGCTGTAGGGCGTTTTTTGATGTTCAGACAGAAAGGACGAAACAAAATGGCAGAAAAATACGGACTTGTAATCATAGGCGGAGGTCCGGCAGGATATGAGGCTGCTCTGGACGCTGCAAAAAAAGGAATAAAAACAGCGCTGGTAGAAAAAAGAGAGCTGGGCGGCACCTGTTTGAACAGAGGCTGTATTCCCACAAAGACACTTCTTCACAGTGCAGAGCTTTTTGCAGAAATGAAAAAAAGCGAGGTTTTCGGAATTACGGCAGAAGCCCCCGCCTATCATATGGAAAAAATCCAGAGCAGGAAAAAAGAAGTTCTGGATCAGCTTCGCAGCGGAATTGAAATGCTGATGAAGAAAAATAAAATCGCGGTTTATAATGGAACGGGAACAATTGTGAATCCCAATGAGGTACAGATCAAGGGACAGGAAGAAACCTGTACCATTGAGGGAGAACATATTCTGATCGCAACCGGTTCCGTGCCCTCTGTTCCGCCTATTCCGGGAGCAGAGCTTCCGGAAGTGCATACCAGCGACAGTCTTCTGGACAATACGAAGCATTATCGCAGCCTTACCATTATCGGCGGCGGTGTGATCGGCATGGAATTTGCCTCTGTTTACAATGCCCTTGGGGTTCAGGTGACTGTGATAGAGTTTCTTGACCGGATCCTTGCAAATATGGATAAAGAGATTTCACAGAATCTGAAAATGATCATGAAAAAACGGGGAGTGGAGATTCATACCTCTGCAGGAGTAGACCGGATCCTGGAACGGGACGGCTCTCTTGTATGCTGTTATCAGGAAAAAGAAAAGTCCATGGAGGCAGTCAGCGATGCAGTTCTCATTGCCACAGGAAGAAGAGCCAATACAGAGGGGCTTTTTGCTCCGGGAATGGAAGTTTCCATGGAAAAAGGCAGGATTCTGGTAAACGAACTGGGACAGACCAGTGTGCCGAATATTTTTGCGGCAGGGGATGTGACTCCTTCTGTGCAGCTGGCCCATGGGGCGACGGCAAATGCCAGAAACATTACCGCATATCTTGCCTGGGAAAAAGACGGGGATAAAGAGAAGCCCTTTGTGAAGCCTTACCGGGCAGACCTGATACCGGGCTGTGTTTATACGAATCCGGAAATCGGAACCATCGGCCTGACACAGGAGGAAGCGAAGGCTCTGGGAGAGCCGGTGATCGTACAGAAGTATCCGATGTCTGCCAATGGAAAAACCGTACTTTCCGGTCAGGACAGAGGCTTTATCAAGGTGATCGCCCTGGAAAAAAGCCGCCGGATCGTGGGAGCGCAGATGATGTGCGCCCGGGCAACAGACATGATCTCCCAGTTTGAGCTTGCCATTGTAAACGGGCTGACTCTGGAACAGATGGCTGCAGTGGTCTATCCTCATCCCACCTACAGTGAGGCGATCGGGGAAGCGGTTTCCGTAAGCCGGTAAAATATATATTTTTTTGCCGGAAATTTTTCTGAAATAAAAATTGGGTAATTGACATTATCCGCTTTTTTATATACAATTATTACAGAGCGTCCGTGTAAGGAAGGCGAGAGAAGCCTCTGAGCACTGACGCTTTGACTATGTAAAAAGCACAGAGGTGCAGGAAGGAGAAAAAGTGGAAAAAGCGAAAGCTGCTAATAGGAAAGATACAAATGAAAAAGATATAAACAGGAAAGAAAATAAAATGGGCGTCATGCCGATCCAGAAGCTTCTTCTGGGAATGTCCGTGCCGATGATGATTTCCATGCTGGTGCAGGCCCTTTACAATATCGTGGACAGTATGTTTGTTGCCCGGTTAAACGAAAATGCCCTGACTGCCGTGTCTCTGGCCTTTCCCGTGCAGAATCTGATGATCGCAGTGGGGACGGGAACAGGCGTCGGTGTCAACGCACTGGTGTCAAGATCCCTCGGTGAAAAAAATACGGTCTATGCGAACAAAGCCGCAAACAACGGCGTTTACCTCTCAATTTTCAGCGCTGTGGCATTTGCCCTGCTGTCGCTGTTCTTTGGAAGGTTTTTCTTTGCTGTGCAGACTGACGATCCCCAGATCATCGCCTATGGAACCAGCTATGTGTATGTGATAGGGATCCTTTCTATCGGAATGTTTTTCCAGTTTATTACAGAGAGGCTTCTTCAGTCTACGGGAAAAACCATTTATACCATGTTTACCCAGGGGCTTGGGGCGATCATTAACATCATTCTGGATCCGATCATGATTTTCGGTTTGTTCGGTTTTCCCAGAATGGAGGTTGCAGGGGCTGCAGTTGCCACAGTTACAGGGCAGATCATTGCTGCCGGTCTGGGACTCTGGTTTAACAGGACGAAGAACCATGAGCTGCACATATCCCTCAGGAAATACAAGGTGGAGAAAGAGGTGGTAAAAGGGATTTACAGCGTGGGAATTCCTTCTATTATCATGGCGTCCATCGGTTCGGTGATGACCTTTGGAGTCAATAAGATTCTGATGGCTTTTACCTCCACGGCAGCGGCTGTGTTCGGTGTTTATTTTAAGCTTCAGAGCTTTGTATTTATGCCTGTCTTCGGACTGAATAACGGAATGGTTCCTATTGTGGCTTATAACTATGGGGCGAGGAAGCCGGACCGTATTATGAAGACAATGCGTCTGAGCATTGTTTATGCAGTGACGATCATGGTTGCGGGATTTGCCGTTTTCCAGCTGATGCCGGAAGCCCTGCTTTCGATTTTCGATGCATCGGAGGAGATGGTGGAGATAGGAGTTCCCGCTCTTCGGATCATCAGCTTCAGTTTCCTTGGTGCAGGCTTTGGTATTGTAAGTTCTTCAGTGTTCCAGGCTCTTGGCCATGGAATGCTCAGCCTGATCGTTTCGGTTCTGAGGCAGCTGATTGTCATTCTGCCCGCATCATGGATCCTTGCCCGAATAGGCGGAATCCATATGGTCTGGTGGGCCTTTCCTATCGCGGAAATCTTTTCCGCCCTTGTATGCTTTCTCTTTGTGAAGAAGGTGTACAGAAATGAGATCAAACCTCTGTATCAAATAGACAAAGGAAGCATGGAAAAATGAATTATCAGGGAATTATAACGTTTATTATGGAAATGATCGGAACTGTGGCCTTTGCGGCATCCGGAGCCATGGTGGGAGCAAAAAGAAAGATGGATCTTTTCGGGATCTGTGTGCTTGGAGTGATCACTGCAGTGGGCGGAGGGATCATCCGTGATGTGATACTGGGACTGACGCCGCCGGGGGTATTTCAGAATTCGATTTACGCCCTGGTTGCAACCATTTCCTCCTGTGTGGTATTTCTGGTTCTTTATCTGAAAAAGGAGCTGCTGCAGGGAAGATTCCGTATGGCATACGACAGAGTCATGCTGATCATGGACTCCATAGGACTTGCTATTTTTACAGTCGTAGGAGTGAATATCGGAATCAGACAGGGATATATTGACAATACCTTCCTTCTGGTGTTCCTTGGAACGATCACAGGTGTAGGCGGAGGTCTGCTCCGGGATATGATGGCGGGGGTGCCGCCGTATATCTTTGTCCGCCATATTTATGCCTGTGCGTCCATTGTAGGGGCTCTGGTCTGTGTATGGATGCACAGATTTTTCGGAGCAGTGGAAGCCATGGTGGTTTCCTCTGCCGTAGTTCTTCTGATCCGTTATCTGGCAGCCCATTACCGTCTGGATCTTCCCAAGCTGGAACTGGAAGAGTAACAGGAAAATATAGATAAAATATGAATGCAGCCCGGTTTCGTATTGGAATCGGGCAATTTTTAACTAAAAATCATGGGATGGATCTGAAATGTGGAATTAATCTCACAATCAGAGTAGAAAGAAAAAGATAATAAAATGAACAAAAAATACAATAATTAGTCCGAAAAACGGGAAAAATCATACAAAATACATAAATGTTTATATGGTTTGAACAAGATATGAACAAAAAGAACTTCTTGACAAATCATGGATTGTGAGACATAATGTGTGCATCCGAGGAAGAAGTATTTATGAAACGAGCAAATGAATTATGGTAACGATTCGGATGGGAACAATGGAAGTGGAAAGTTACCACAGTATTTATTTCTAAGAAGAAAGGAAGATAGCATGATTCAGAGTAAGATTAAATTAAATGCAACCGAGGATGTACAGGAA
>DXXQ01000164.1 GCA_019416265.1 Clostridiales bacterium
AATGGCTGGAACATGACGTAATGCTGTAGAAAGAAGAATGTCGGAAAGCCGTGTGAGGGAGAACCTCATGCACGGTTTGATGAGGGGAAAGAGGGCAAAAGCCCTCTAACCTACTCTACCAGGAAATTAGTACAGAATGTATTACTTTCCCGTTTTGAGTTTTTCCATGAGAAGATAGAATATTTACAGGAGGAAATCAGATTATGATTATCGTATTAAAGAAGAATGCAGATCCCAAAAAAGTGGAAAGGTTAAAGGAGTCTCTCATTGAGAAGGGGCTGAAGCTTCATCTGTCTGATGGAGTGGAGTCTTCCCTTATCGGGTTGATCGGCGATACAACACATATTCACGAAGACCAGCTCCGTGCCCTTGAGGTTGTAGACGATGTAAAAAGGATTCGTGAGCCTTATAAAAAAGCAAACCGCAGTATGCATCCGGAGGATACAGTGATCGATGTCTGCGGACAGAAGATCGGCGGAGGTCATTTCCAGGTCATTGCAGGCCCCTGTTCCATTGAGACGAAGGAACAGATTACGGAGGTTGCCTTTGATGTGAAAAAGTCCGGGGCAAATCTTTTAAGAGGCGGTGCCTTTAAGCCCAGAACTTCCCCTTATGCTTTCCAGGGACTTGGAAGAGACGGTCTTGACCTTCTTCTGGAGGCCAAAAAGGCAACAGGTCTCCCTGTGGTTACAGAGATTATGAGCGCCAATCATCTGGAGCTTTTCGAGGATGTGGATGTGATCCAGGTGGGAACGAGAAATATGCAGAATTTTGAGCTTTTAAAGGAACTGGGCAAGCTTGACAAGCCGATTCTCCTGAAAAGAGGAATGTCAAATACCCTTGACGAGCTCCTTATGAGTGCAGAGTACATTATGGCAGGAGGAAACGAAAGGGTGATTCTCTGTGAACGGGGAATCCGTACCTTTGAGACCTCTATGAGAAATACCCTTGATATTTCTGCAATTCCCATGCTGAAAAAGAAAAGTCATCTTCCGGTCATTATTGACCCAAGCCACGCCTCCGGCCACCGCTTCATGGTAGAGCCGCTGACAATGGCAGCCATTGCAGCAGGGGCTGACGGTGTAATGATCGAAGTACACAATGATCCGGAACATGCCCTCTGCGACGGTATGCAGTCACTGACACCGCAGATGTTTGACGAGGTGATGGGAAAGGTTCGGACTGTGATGGGAGTGTTTGGAAAGACATTTTAATAGGAACCGGAAATGGTAATTCAGAATAAAACGGAACAAGTCCCTCGATTTTTTGGAGGGACTTGTTCCGTTTTGTGCGCAAGATGCAGACTGCTGCGGGAAATCGGATTCCTTATTCAGCTGGCTTTATTCTTACGGTGTCTTTTATCAGATTATAATATTAATTCTCTTATGAGAACAGTGAGCCGATCCAGGAAAGAATCCCTGCGGACTGCAGGAAAAGGATGGTCATCATCGCCGGAACGACATAGCGGATCATGAAAATATAAAGCTTCTTTCGGCTGAAGCGGTCTCCGCTTGCTTCCATTTCTTCGCAGATCCATTTTGGTTTGATGATCCAGCCTACAAAGATACAGGTGAGAAGGGAAATGAACGGCATTAAAAAGCTGTTGCTGATGTAGTCCATCAGGTCGAGAAGCTGGGCTGTGGCTTCGTTTGGGAGCTGCAGCTCGAAGTAAAAAATGTTATAGCCCATACAGATAACTGCGGAGGCTGCTGATGAGACAATGCCTACAACGAGACTTGTCTTTTTTCTGGTACTGTGGAAGATATCCATAAAGTTTGCAACCAGAGTTTCCATAATGGAAATAGAGGAGGTAAAGGCTGCAAACAGCACCATAAGAAAGAAAACACAGCCGATGATATTTCCCATAGCTCCCATTGCCTCGAAGACTTTTGGAAGGGAAATAAACATCAGGCTCGGACCGGATGCCATGCCTTCTGTTCCGAAGAATACATAAACGGCTGGAATGATCATCAATCCGGCAAGAAAGGCTACGAAGGTGTCAAAAAATTCAATCTGTGTGAGAGAACGGCTTAAATTGACATCTTTTTTTACATAGGAGCCATAGGTGATCATAATTCCCATGGAGACGCTTAAGGAAAAGAAGAGCTGGCTCATGGCGTCCAGAAGGATTTCCAGAAAGCGTTTCACAGTAATTCCCTCAAAATTGGGAAGGAGATAGACAGATAAGCCCTGAAGTCCTGTCCGGATATTTCCCGTTCCGTCTTTATAGTGCAGAGTAAGGGAAAAAAACGCAATGCCTATAATCATCAGGAGAAGTCCCGGCATAACGAAGCGGGCAAATCTTTCGATTCCTTTTTCCACGCCGCTGTATACGATAAAGGCGGTAACGGAAAGGAATAACAGCATAAATACAACAGGGGATATTTTGGAGGTGATAAAATCTGTGAAATATCCGTCCTGTGCAGCCTGTTTTCCTGCTCCCGTAAAAAAGGTTACCATATATTTTGTGATCCATCCGCCGATGACAGAATAGTAAGTCATGATCAGGACAGGAACAAGAAAGGTGAGATAACCCAGAAATTTCCATTTGGGATTCATTTTTCCGAAGGCTTTCAGCGCATGGGTCTTGGTTCTTCGCCCGATGGCAACGTCTGTGACCAGAAGGGTGAAGCCGAAGGTCAGTACCAGTATGAGGTAAATGATCAGAAATAATCCGCCTCCATCCTTTGCTGCCAGATAAGGGAATCTCCAGATGTTTCCTACGCCTACGGCGCTTCCCGCGGCAGCCAGCACAAATCCAAGAGAGCCGGTAAAGCCGCTTTTTCTTTTTGCTTCCATAGTTTGTTTCCTCGTTTCGTGTCATTTTTATTCCGTATTATACAAAAAACAAAAGAAAAATCAAATTCCGAAAAGTTTCTTTATATGAAATTTTAGACATGAAAAGTTTCTTTATAATAGAAAAAGAAAAGAAGATATGATATAATCTCACGATGGAACAGGAATCCCCACAAAAAGTGTATTTATACGAAACTTAATTCCGGGGATCATCCAAACAAAAAAGTATAAAGGAAGAGTTTTATGACAAAAGATATGAACCACCATGTAGGCGGCCGGATCCGGATGTATCGGAAATCAAGAGGGATGACCTTACAGCAGCTTGCGGACAAAATACATAAAAGCCGCTCCAGCACCAGTAAGTATGAAAATGGGGAAATTTCCCTGGATATTGAGACCCTGGCGGAAATTGCAGAGGTGCTGGAGGTAGGGATCAATCAGCTTACGGATTTCTATACAGAGGAAAAGGAACCGGAGGAGAATCCTGCTGTTTACAGCGGGATGAGCCCGTTCTTTCGGGCAAAACGGCTCTACTTTTATTTTTATGACGGAAGATACCAGAGGCTGAAAGACGGAATCATCGATATCCGCAAATCCCAAACAAAGGAAGGAACCTATGAGGCGGCCCTTTCCATCTGTTCTGCCACAGCAAACGGAAGAAGCAGCGAGATTTATTATACAGGAAAGGTGATATACAGCGATATGCTGATCCGTTTTTCCTTTGTAAACCAATGCAATGCACTGGAAGAAGATCTCCTGTACATCTTCAATCCCCTGGACATCCGGGATTCCACAGAGGGCCTGCTCTGCGGAATATCCAGTGCAGACTTGATGCCCTGTGCCTTTAAGTGCCTTGTTACCCTCCATCCGAGAGAACACACCGAGGAACTGAAAAAACAGCTTCTTTTCAGTAAAAAAGAAATGCAGAGATGGCAGAAGCTGAATATGCTCATCGTAGATAACCACTAGACAAAAAGATACAAAAAAAGTACAGAAATAACAATTACCAGAATTTTTGCCTTGAAAAATAGGAAAGGCTGTGATATTCTGTTTCAGTGCGTTAAAAGAGTAACGACTAATGAAAAAATAAAGGAGAACGGACATGCGATTTAAAAAGAAGAATGTCTTCCCTGGAGGAGTCCATCCCACTGACGGGCAGGATAAGGCTCTGACCATGAACAAGCCCGTTCGTGTCTATTTGCCGGATCAGGGAAAGCTTTCCGATGAGCCGGCGTTTGGAAGCGCTGTTTATGAAAAGCAACTGGTATCTGTGGATGGATTTTCCAGAGAAGATATCATTCGCGGAATGGAAGAAGGCGGTCTTGTGGGAATGGGAGGAGCAGGTTTCCCCACTCACATCAAATACAAGACAGATCTTCCTATCGAAGCAGTTCTTGTCAACGGCGCGGAATGTGAACCTTTTCTGACCTGTGACTACAGGCTGATGCTGGAGTGTCCGGCAGGAATCCTCAATGGTGTGCGTCTGATGAAAAAGGCGGCAAGGGCAGAGAAAGCCTATATTTGCATTGAGGACAACAAGCCGGAAGCAGTGAAATCCTTAAATGCAGTTTTGGAAGGCTGCAAAGAAGAGGGAATTGAAGTAAAAGTTCTTCCCACAAAATATCCTCAGGGAGGCGAACGCCAGCTGATCCAGGCAGTGCTTGGAAGAGAAGTTCCGGCAGGAAGCTTTCCGGCTGCAGTGGGAGCAATGGTATCCAATATCGGAACAGCCAAGGCAACTGCAGATATGGTTCTTGGGAAAAAACCTCTGAACAGCCGTGTGGTAACTGTGACAGGCTGCGTAAAGGAACCGGGAAATTTCCTGGTACCTGTGGGAACTACGGCAAAAGAGCTTCTTGAGCTCTGCGGAGGGATCACAGAGAAACATCACAGAATCATCGGCGGCGGTCCTATGACAGGTCCGTGCATTACTTATGACTGGGATGGCCGGGAGGAGCTGTTCTGTATTGGAAAGAATACCTCAGGCATCCTTGTGCTTCCTGATTATCAGACAGAAGAAAGCCCCTGTATGCGCTGCGGCGGCTGTGAGCAGGTATGCCCTGCAGGACTGGTTCCCTATCAGATCGATTTTGCATATCAGGAAGAGGATTTTGATTTATGCGAGAGCCTTCATGCAAGCGAATGTATTGCCTGCGGATGCTGTTCTTATACCTGCCCTGCAAAGAGGGAACTGAGTCTCCGCACCAGACTGGCGCGTGACACAGTAAAGCAGAGAATGAGAGAAAGGGCGGAAAAGAAAGCATGAGTGAGAGAAGAATCATAAACGGACCCCATCTTCGGACAGAGAGAACTACCAGATGGGTGATGCTGCAGGTGACGATTTCCCTGATCCCCGCACTTCTTGGTGCGATCTACTTCTTTGGAATCCGCGCGTTTTATTTGACAGGCTTTTCTGTGGCAGTCTGCGTACTTACGGAATACCTCTGGCAGAAGCTTACAAAAAAACAGGTTACAGCAGGGGATTTCAGTGCAGTGGTAACGGGAATCCTTCTGGCGTTTAATATGCCTGTGACAGCTCCTCTGTGGGTTGTGGCGGCAGCCGGCGTATTCAGTATTCTCTTTGTGAAGCAGATGTTCGGCGGAATCGGAAATAACTTTGTCAATCCCGCACTGATGGGCAGACTTCTGGTGATGGTTGCATGGCCGGGAGCTGTGATGCAGTATGTAGCGCCGAGAACGCTGGCAGCAGATGCTGTTTCCTCGGCAACGGTACTGGGAACAGTGAAAAACGGAGGAGAAGCAGCCTACAATTATCTTCAGATGTTCATCGGTGAGATGCCGGGAGCTCTGGGAGAGACAAGTACCCTTCTTCTTTTAGTGGGATTCGCCTATATGTGTTATATGGGAGTTGTCAACTGGGAAGCATCGGTTACCTATATTGTGACAGTTCTTGCCCTGACCTTTGTATTTGGCCCTGAAGGATTTTTCACAGGAGACATTCTTGTGAATCTTTTCGGAGGCGGACTTGTACTTGGCGGCTGCTATATGCTTACAGACTATGTGTTTGTTTCCCGAAAGGGCAAGCTTCTCTACGCAGTGACAGCCGGAATTATCACAGCGGCAATTCGAATTTACAGCAATTACCCGGAGGGAATCTGTTTCGGTATCCTGACGGCAAACTGCATGGCAGGATTAGTATCCATGCTTTATAAAAAACATGTATATGGAATGAAAAAACAGGCATAAATTTGGAGGCATTTAATTATGAAAAATAAAAATGTAAGAGGTATCCTTGCACTTGCAGTTGTGACTGCATTATCTTTTGGAGTAATCTACGGTTCACATAC
Source organism: Clostridiales bacterium (assembly GCA_019416265.1). Lineage (GTDB taxonomy): Bacteria > Bacillota > Clostridia > Lachnospirales > Lachnospiraceae > Blautia_A. The sequence continues at coordinate 6,105 of DXXQ01000164.1, forward strand.
ATTTTCTGAAAAATTTGCGGCAGAAAATCCTCAGGCAGCACAGGAGGTACAGTCAGAGGTTCTGGAGGAACTGGACACAGAAGGCTTCGACGGAATTGAGAAGGCAGTGAAGACAGCAGACGGCTATCTTGTGACTGTCCGTACCAAAGGCTACGGCGGAGACATTGTAATGGATGTGGCTTTTGACGCAGAAGGAAAAACTGTGACAAAAGTGACAGTAAAAGAGCAGGCTGAGACAGAGGGGCTGGGAGCAAGAATCACAGAACCTGAATTTTTAGCTCAGTTTGAAGGTGCAGAGGCGCCGGTTTACCTTCCGGGAATGAACGTTCCCATGACTCTGGAAGAAACAGCAGAAGAAACTCCTGCAGCTGATCTGGAGGAAGATGCTCTCAAAGATGCAGTTCTTGCAGATGGAGATTATATTGCAAAGGGCCAGCCGGACGACAGCGGTCTTACAGAGCAGGTTACCATGACAGTGAAGGACGGAAAGATCACTGCTGTCAATTGGGATTCCATTGGAGAGGACGGAACAAAGAAAAGCGTAATGTCCGAAAACGGAGAGTACGTTATGACAGAGGATGGTCCGACCTGGAAGGAGCAGGCAGAGGCTCTTGCTCAGACACTTGTGGAAAACCAGTCACTGGACGTATTTACCATGGACGACCAGGGAAAAACCGATGCAGTATCCGGAGTCAGCATTTCCATCGGAAGCTTCGTAGACCTTGCAAAACAGTGTATGTATGAGGCGGCAGGAATTGAGACAGAGGAATCGCTGACTCTTGCAGACGGAGATTATATTGCAAAGGGCCAGCCGGACGACAACGGCCTTACAGAGCAGGTTACCATGACAGTGGAAGACGGAAAGATCACAGCTGTTAACTGGGATGCAGTAGGAGAGGACGGAACAAAGAAAAGCGTAATGTCCGAAAACGGAGAGTACGTTATGACAGAGGACGGTCCGACCTGGAAGGAGCAGGCAGAGGCCCTTGCCCAGACACTTGTGGAAAACCAGACACTGGATGTATTTACTATGGATGATCAGGGAAAAACCGATGCAGTATCCGGAGTCAGCATCTCCATCGGCAGTTTCGTAAGCCTTGCACAGGACTGCCTCAACCAGGCGGCAGGAGTGGAAGCACCGGCTGTGACAGAGGCGCCGGCAGAGACAGAAGCGCCTGAGAACGGTACTGTTGTTGACGGAGTATCCGGAGCAACCATTTCTTCTACTGCAGCTGTAAATGCAGTTAATATGGCATTTGATTTCTTAAATGCAGCGAAATAAGGAAAACGGAGGAAAAGATATGAAGTTAAGATACCCGGCAGAAGCCTTCGCACTGGGCGTCGTGCTGTTTTCCTCTGGAATGAAGGAAGCCTTTGCAGCAGGAATCCTCACCATTCTTGCAGTTGTGTTTGCGGAATTCCTCAGAAATCTTCTCTCGGAGCTTGTACCGGACTGGAGTCTGAAGCTTAGCGTTTATATAGGAACAGGAGCTGTCTGCGCCAGCGCTTTTCTGGCCGGACTGACAGTACTTGGCATGGAGGTGGAGCTTCCGCTTTGGCTGATGGCCTTCCTTTTGGGACTTCTGGCAGCGAGACACGCGCTTACCGGAGAGATTGAAGCAGAATATGGCGATCTTTTCTGGGAATGTGCCATTGGCTGGGGATTCTGGATTCTTCTTGCCATAGCAAGAGAATTCTTTGCCACAGGAGAGATCTTCGGAAACATGCTCATTGAGCCTGTATTCCATTCTAATGCTTTCCTGGAACCCTATTTCGGATTTATAACTGCAGGACTTGTTCTTGCATTTACCAACGGCGTACTGAAAAAGCGCTGCGGCAATACACAGAGCTTGTTCCTGGTGATTCCTCTGGCGCTGTTCATGCGTCCCTTCGAGGTGGCAGCCTTCGGAGAGGTGGGAGGATTTATCTGGACAGCGATCGTACCGGTGATTTTATTTATCTCCGTGAAAAAAATCCTGCGTTTTTCCAGAACAGGAATGGCATACCGCGGGCTTCCCACAGAGATGCTTTCTATGGGATTCATTTACATGATCCTCAGTATTTATTAAAAACAGGAAAACAAACAGACAGCCTTCGGGAGAAATCTCGGGGCTGTTTTGCATTTGAGAAAATGCCTGTCCCTCACCGTCGGACAAATGACCGCTATCGCAAATAATGGTCTGAAAAAAGAATAAGATTTTCCAGGATTAGAGGAAATTGTGCGGCAATTCTCTTGACGGAATCTTTTCCCATCCTTTATAATGTAAGCGTATGACTGATTACAAAGGTACTGCATGGGGAAAATATATACAGCAGAAAGAGAGGGCACTTATGGAAAACAAAAATATGATGTGGGCGCTTGTGAAGGAGCGTCCGGAAAAGGGACTCTGGCTGAAACAGGTGGAGATTCCCAAAGTGGGCAAAAACGAGGTTAAGATTAAAATTCTGAAAACTTCCATCTGTGGAACAGACGTACATATTTACAACTGGAACCAGTGGGCACAGAACACCATTCCTGTAGGACTTACAGCGGGCCATGAATATGTGGGAGAGATCGTGGAGATCGGAGAAAATGTAGAAGGCTTTGAGATCGGAGAAAAGGTTTCCGGAGAAGGACATATTGTCTGCGGAAAGTGCAGAAACTGTCTGGCAGGCCTGCCGCATCTTTGCAGAAATACTCAGGGAGTGGGCGTAAACAGAAACGGCGCCTTTGCCCAGTATCTTGTCATTCCGGCTTCCAATGTATGGAAATGTTCTCCGCTTATCAGAGAAGAACTGTATTCCTGTTTCGATCCCCTTGGAAATGCCGTACACACAGCGCTTGCTTTTAATATGATCGGCGAGGATGTTCTGATCACAGGAGCAGGCCCGATCGGTATTATGGCGGCAGCTATCAGCAAGCATGTAGGCGCAAGATATGTGGTGATCACAGATGTCAATGAATACAGATTAGAGCTGGCGAAAAAGATGGGAGCCACCCGTACTGTCAATATCGCCAAAGAAAATCTGAAGGATGTTATGCATGAGTTGGGCATGAAGGAAGGCTTTGACGTAGGTCTTGAAATGTCCGGAAACGAAGCCGGATTTAACGACATGGTCAATAATATGAAGAACGGCGGTAAAATCGCACTTCTGGGACTTCAGAGATCCGATGCAAGAATCGACTGGAGCAAGGTGATCTTCAACGGACTGACCATCAAGGGAATCTACGGAAGAGAAATGTGGGAAACCTGGTACAAGATGGACACCATGCTTCAGAGCGGTCTGAACATCGACGACATCATTACACACCGTTTCGATATCCGTGATTACGAAAAAGGCTTCGCTGCCATGAACAGCGGAAATTCCGGAAAGGTTGTTCTGGACTGGACATCTCTTCAGGAAGAAAATAAATAAGCAGGAGGGTTCCTAATATGAAAAGAGAAGAAGCGTTAAATTTTTATAAAACAGAAGTAGACAATATTAAAGAAGCGGGACTTTTTAAAGGGGAGAGCCCTATTGCGTCTCCTCAGGGAGCGAAGGTAACGCTTACAGACGGAAGAGAAGTTCTGAATATGTGTGCAAACAACTATCTGGGACTGGCAAACAACCAGAGAGTCATCGATGCAGCCGTTAATTCCTACAAAGACAGAGGATACGGACTTTCTTCTGTTCGTTTCATCTGCGGTACCTTAGATATCCATAAAGAACTGGAGGAAACCATCAGCCGCTTCCTCGGAACAGAGGATACCATTTTGTATTCTTCCTGTTTCGACGCAAACGGAGGACTTTTTGAGACAATTCTCGGACCGGAGGATGCGGTGATCAGTGACGAGCTGAATCATGCAAGTATCATTGACGGCGTTCGCCTTTGTAAAGCGAAACGTTTCCGCTACAAAAACAACGATATGGAAGATCTCCGCGCACAGCTTGTGGCAGCAGACGAGGCTGGGGCAAGAATCAAGCTTATTGCTACAGACGGCGTGTTCTCCATGGACGGTATCATTGCCAACTTACAGGGAATCTGCGATCTGGCAGATGAATTCCAGGCTCTTGTCATGGTGGATGACAGCCATTCGGCGGGCTTTGTGGGCAAAACAGGACGCGGTACTGCAGAGCACTGCGGCGTACAGGGCCGTGTAGACATTATCACAGGAACTCTCGGCAAGGCTCTTGGAGGAGCTTCCGGCGGTTACACAAGCGGAAGAAAAGAAATCATCGACCTTCTCCGTCAGAGAAGCAGACCGTATCTTTTCTCCAATACACTGGCTCCGGCTATTGTAAAATCCAGTATCGAGGTCTTTAAGATGCTGGAAGAGGATACCTCTTTGAGAGATCATCTGGAAGAAATCACAGCTTATTACCGTGCACAGCTTACAGAAGCTGGCTTTGATATCATCGAAAGCACACATCCGATCGTTCCGGTTATGCTTTACGACGAGAGAACTGCAGGAGAGATGGCTGCCAGAATGATGGCAAAAGGCGTTTATGTCGTTGCCTTCTCCTATCCGGTTGTTCCCAAGGGAAAAGCAAGGATCCGAACACAGGTAAGCGCAGCTCACACAAAAGAAGACATTGATTATATTGTGAAATGTTTCAAAGAAGTGCGTGATGAAATGAACGCAGAGAAATAAAAAACAAAAAATGTTCCCAATGAAAAACCAGCCTTCAGGATTCCCGGAGGCTGGTTTCTTTTTGGAAATTTTCACTGTAGTGCAGCTTGTCATCCGAGGTGATGAAAACTGCGTGTACATCAGGAAGACTGTTGATAAGCTCCATTCCTTTTTCAAGTCCCAGGGCGAAGCAGGAGGTGCTTAAGCCGTCTCCGTCTGTGGAGCTGTCACAGATAATGGTGACGGAAATCAGGGAATTGTCGTAGGGGTATCCGGTTTTGGGGTTCAGGATATGGTGGTAGAGCTGTCCGTCCTTTTCAAAAAAACGCTCATAAATTCCCGAGGAGACAACAGACTGATCTGTGATATCTACAGTTGCAATGGTTTCACTGCGGTCAGCGAAAGGCTTCTGGATCCCGATCCTAAAAGGCGTTTTGTCCGGC
>DXXQ01000165.1 GCA_019416265.1 Clostridiales bacterium
CCCCTCCTTAATGCCCAGTCCGCCGATTGACAGTATATCACCCTTTTTCAGCTTCTGCAACGCTTCAAGAAGAGCCGCGTCACAGGAAACCTCGCTGTCTTCTCCTCCCTTTTCTTCCTCCGGAGCTTTTTTTCTGGCAAAGGAATTGGATGCGATCCGAAGATATCCCTCCTCCAGAAGAACCTTAAACGAAGAGAAAAAAGCCTCTCCCTGAATCTTTGTCACCAGATTTATCTTCTGGTAAACTGCCGGAGGATAAAAAATGCAGAGGAAACGGCGTACGATCGTTTCGTACACCTTCTGTGACGTTGGAGAAAGACTTCCCAGGGCGCCCAGTCCCTGCCCTGTGGGAATGATCGCATAATGGTCTGTAATCTGTTTATCATTTACATACCTTGTCTTCCCGATGTTTTTCCAGTTACCAAGCTCGATCGCCCCTGCTGCCGCCTCTCCTGCCTGGGGGTATCTGGTAAGACCGGAAAGGTTCTTATAAATCTCCTTGGCCACAGCCGTGGAGAGAACGCGGGCATCGGTTCTCGGATATGTCACAAGCTTCTTCTCATAAAGCTCCTGAACAATTCTCAGGGTTTCATCCGGGCTTATTTTGAACAGCTTGGAGCATACGTTCTGGAGCTCTGCAAGGTTAAACAGAAGAGGAGGATTCTTTGTCTCTTTTTTCCGCTCCGCCTTTTCCACTGTACAGGTAAGAGGCGGATTCACCGAAAGCTCCTGTATCAGCCTCTGCGCATCCTCTTTTTTCTTAAATCCGTTTTCTTTATATAACTGAGGGGACTGGAAATACCGGCTTCCCTCCACTGCTCTCCACTCGCCCTCAAAGCTTTCGTTTTCCAGCAGAATACTGCTGATCACACGATAGAAAGGAGTCTTTACAAAAGCCCGGATCTCCCTTTCTCTGCGGACGACCATGCCGAGGACACAGGTCATTACCCTTCCCACAGAAATCGCCTGATATTTGGTATTCAGATAATTTGATACACTGTTTCCATACCTCAGGGTCAGGACTCTGGAAAAATTAATTCCCATGAGATAATCCTCCTTTGCCCTGAGATAAGCAGAGGCGGACAGATTGTCGTATGCGGACAAATCCTTTGCCTCTTTAATCCCTCGAAGAATTTCTTCTTCTGTCTGGGAGTCTATCCAGACTCTTTTTTCTTTTTTTCCATGGACCCCCGCCATCTGCGCCACAAGCCGGTAAATATACTCTCCTTCCCGTCCGGAGTCCGTACACACATAGATCGTGTCAATATCCGGTCTGTTCAGCAGTCCCTTTACAATGGTAAACTGTTTCTGAACTGCGGGGATCACCTCGTACTTAAATTCACGCGGCAAAAAAGGCAGGGTATCTAAACTCCACCTTTTGTATTTTATGTCATATTTTTCAGGATAACTCATAGTAACCAGGTGTCCTACACACCAGGTTACTACACAATCTTCCGATTCGAGATATCCGTCTTTTCTCTGTCCGTTAAGTTTTAAAGCTTTTGCAAACTCCTGCGCTACGCTGGGTTTTTCTGCTATGTATAAAGCCTTTGCCATTATTCGTCTGCACTCATCTTTCTAAGCGGCCATGCAAGCAGCAGTGCGCCGCCAACTATATTTCCAAGTGTTACTACCACCATGCTCTTAAGCATCGCAGTCACAGACAGTCCCGGTACAAGAAGCGCTCCTGCAACAAAATTTCCCATGTTTGCAATGCAGTGCTCAAATCCGCTGATAACGAAGCCGGAAATACACATCACGATCATCAGGAATCTTCCTGCCTCGCTCTTTAATTTCATTCCGCAGAGCACGCCAAGGCAAACAAAGAAGTTACATAATACAGCGCGGAAGAACATCTGTCCAACCGGAATTGCCAGTTTATTTCCCATAAATCCCGCATAATAATCTGCAGTACCGGAAGCTCCTGCAGCAACAAAGATCACAGCCAGGATTGCACACCCCACAAAGTTGCCGATATAGCTTACCAGCCATACCTTTCCCACCTTTCCCCAGCTGACCTTTTTGTCAAAGGCGCCGAATGCCATAACCATATTATTTCCCGTAAACAATTCTCCGCCTACCATAGAAATCAGAAGCACTGCCAGAGAGAATACGATCGCTCCCAGAAACTTTCCCCATTCCGGCATAGATGCGGAAAAAACATTTCCCACAACGTTTGAGAAAATCATGGCAACGTCGATGAAAAATCCCGCCATTACTGCCCGCAGGAAATACTTCACAAAGTTGCCTTCCAGCAGCTTTGCCTTGCCCGCCGCAGCGTTTGAAACCTTCTGTACATCTTCGTAATTCATAAAAAATACCTCCTCCATTCCAGTCAATGTAGTTCACATTATACCACTGTGTTATGAATTTAACAATATTTTTGTGCATTTTTTATGAAATCATCTTAAATATTACGTTAAATAAAAGAAGTATCTTAATTATAGATGTTTCCCTTTCCATCCCGTACAAAGCCCAGAAGATGGATTTTATTCTCTCTGGCAAGCTTCACCGCCTCCCCTGTCACAGCCGAGCGGGATACCACCCAGGGAATTCCTGCCCCAATGATCTTACGCAGATAATCTCCCGAAATCCTTCCCGTGGTAAAAATCACTGCCTGGGAAAAGTCTGTTTTCTGTTTCAGCGCCCTGCCGATCACTTTGTCAAGGGCATTATGACGTCCTATGTCCTCATAGCTGCAGACGATCTTGTCCTCCGCCATCATGGTACAGCAGTGTGCGCAGCCGGTCTCTGCGAAAAGCTCTCCCTGCTGCCCGAAAATCTCCTCTGCCCTTTTGATCAGCTCTGCGGTATCCAGCGTGGCGCAGGACTTTTCAGCCCCTCTCTTTACGGACCTCTTCTCTCCCAGAACAGCATGGATCTCCGATTTTTCAAAGGATACCTCCACCCGTTCCACCTGTTCTGAACAGTCTATGCAGCCGTTGGAAAAAAGAAGGCCGATCACCAGTTCCTCCAGGTTTTCCGGAGTACAGCTGATCCAGAAGCTTTCCCGTCCCCAGGTTTTCACTTCAAACCGGACCTCCGTAGCCACAACGTCCTCTGTCCTGCTTATTTTTCCATTTACCATTTTCAGGATCTCTACCCGTTCTTTTTTCATGCCAATCCCTTTCCTGCTTGCTATTTTTTTCACATTCTGTTATACTTGATACAATCTTTATGGGCGTCGTTGGGTAACTGGTGTGCCCCCTGGTCTTCAAAACCTGTGTTGGATGTTAACCGCATCCTGGGTGAGTTCGATTCTCACAGGCGTCCGCCAAAAAAAGGTTCTTACTTTCTTCTTACTTCCAGTCTTCACTTTCTACCACAGCAGTTTTAATTCTTCTGTAAATTCCTGTAATTCTTCTTCCGAAACAGTGCGCATATCCAGAATCACTCTGTCATTTTTTATATGGGCGATCACAGGTACCGGAAGATTCCGCATTCTCGCTGCAAGCGCCTCGCAGCTCTCGCTTTCCGGCACAACAGCCACTGCATAGCTTGGCAGTTCTTCTGTGGGCATGGAACCGCCTCCCAGCATGGCTCTGCTCTCCTGCACTTCCCCTTTTGCCCCGGCACCTTTCAAAGCGTCGCAGACTGCCTCCGCCCGTTCCTTTATTTCGTCTGCAGAAGCTGTGATCATCCTTAACACCGGTATATTTTTCACAGCCCTTGCTTCATCCCTGTATTCCCGGAACGTTGCCTCCAAAGCTGCAATTGTACACTTATCAAGACGGAAAGCCCGCATCAGAGGATGGTTTTCCATGGCTTTAATGTATGTTTTCTTTCCTGCGATGATGCCTGCCTGCGGCCCGCCCAGAAGCTTATCGCCGGAAAAGCACACAAGATCTGCCCCTTTTTTCAGGGTTTCCTGTACTGTGGGTTCATGAGGAAGCCCGTATTTTTCCAGATTGACAAGAACGCCGCTGCCCAGATCCACTATAACCGGAAGATGATATTTTTCCCCCAGTTCTGCCAGCTCCTCCACAGAAACCTCTTCTGTAAAGCCCATAATCTTATAGTTACTCGTATGAACCTTAAGAAGCGCCCCTGTATTCTCATTGATCGCCTTCTCATAATCAGAAATCCTTGTGCGGTTCGTACATCCGGTCTCACGAAGAATGGCTCCGCTCTGCTCCATTACCTCCGGAATGCGGAAGCGTCCGCCAATCTCGATCAGTTCTCCCCTGGATACAATGACTTCTTTCCCTCTGGTGAGGGTGCTGAGGATCAAGGTCACGGCTGCAGCATTGTTATTCACTGCAATGGCTCCTCCGGAGCCTGTGATCTGTGAGATTTCTCCCGCATAATGCTCCCATCGTCTGCCTCTCTTTCCTGTTTCCAGATTATATTCCAGGTTGGAATAACCGCCAAAGGTTTCCAGAACAGCTTCCAGCTGATGCTTTCCCAGAGGCGCCCGTCCCAGATTGGTGTGAAGAATGATTCCCGTAGCATTAAACACCCTGCACACAGACAGGGCGTCTGTTTCTTCCACCTTGTTCCTTATCTGCGCAAAAAGCCCTTCTATTTTTGAGGCAAACAGCTCCGGGGACTGCCTTGCACTTAAGCGCAGCTCTTCCAGGCACTGCCGTATCCCGTCCACTACAATGCCATGGCCATACACAGCGCACAATTCCTGTATTTCTTTCTCTTTTAATACGGTATCTACTTTCGGTATTTTTCTGAAAAGATCTTCTTTTTTTCCTTCGCTCATATCAGTTCTTTACCTTCAGGATTCTCCCTTCTTCTGTTTTTCTGGTAAATCCATTCCTGTCAAAATGTTCCAGAAGGGCAACTGCCACCTTTCTGGAGCACCCCAGGTAATCGCGAAATTCTCCAAGGATTACCACTGGTTTTTCCCGGGTCATCTCCAGAAAGGCTTTTTTCGCCTTTTCATAATATTCCCTGTGCACACAATACTGTGTATCAAGCCGGATCAATGTCTTCCTGTTCAGCAGAGAGGTAAAAACCGCCTGGAATTTCTTCTGGTTCCGATGTTCTTTTCCGTAGAGCTCCGTGGTCAGAGGCGCAAAGCCCGCCTCCAGATAGTAGCGGATGATTTCCTGCATAATAGCATCCTCGTCTTCCTTTACCACTACCTTGAACCGCTTTTTACTGAGCATTCCCTGCTGTTCTTTTATGATTTTTTCTTCTTTCAAAAGCTTCAGAACCCCATCTGCGATCCTTGTTTCCGAAATCCCCAGCCGGCTTCTGGCCTCCTCCACTCCCATTCCCTCCTTTAAGGGATAGGTCTTGTGAAACTCATCCAGAAATTTCTCTGTTTTTTTTCGGTAAAAATCAAATTCCTCTCTGTGAATATATGTTTCTTCGTAAAGACAGAGGATTTTTTTCTCCTCCTCCAGCTTCTTTGCCGCATTTTTTACCTTTGAACGGTCAAGAGAGCTTCGCCTGCATAATTCCTGAAGGTCACAGAAATATCCCCAGTGCTCTCTGAGGGAAACCTCCAGCATTTCCTCCTGGGTGCCGTTTTCTTTTATCTCGAAGGATTTCAGGGTTTTTTTATCGTTTTTGCGGTGCTTTCCCGGACAGGCGTCAAGGATCACCCCTCCGCCGATGGTCTCGGCAGGAGAATAGAAACGGATGACAAAGCGGTCGCCCTTTCGAACCACCGTTTCCTCCTCCAGACGAAGCTGTGCATAGCAGCTCTCTCCTGCTTTCAGCTCATCTCTGTCCATCAGGATTATTTTACCCAGAAGCTCCTTGGTCCCGTGATAAATATGTACGCGGCTTCCGTGCCGGATCACCCGCTCCGTATGTTTCAGAGCCTCCACCCTGACATCTGTCATATGCGTGGGATACATACTGTTTTTCAGGGCCAGCACATCTCCCCTTAGAATTTCTTCTTTTTTGCGGTCAGGGATATTTACCGCCACTCTCTGGCCTGCATATGCCGTATCTGTATTTGCCTCATGAACCTGAATACTCCTGATTTTTACAGGGGTGTTTTCCGGATAAAGAACTGCTTCCTGTTCTTTTTTTATTTTGCCCTCTGCAAGGGTTCCTGTGACAATGGTTCCAAATCCCTTCAGGGAAAAAACACGATCAATGGGAAGGCGGAAATTGTTCATCTGCCCCCGCTCCGGAAGTTCCCGGCACATCTGATAAAGAATCTCTTTCAGTTCATCCAGTCCCTCTTTCCGATAGACAGACACGGGAACAACCGGGGCATTCTCCAGAAACGTTCCTTTTGCCAGATCCCTGACATCCTCTTCCACCAGTTCCACAAGCTCCGGCTCCGCAAGATCTGTCTTCGTAAGAACGATCACGCCTTTCTTAATTCCCAGAATAGACAAAATATCAAGATGCTCCACTGTCTGGGGCATAACGCCTTCGTCTGCAGCCACCACCAGCATTGCCAGGTCCATTCCCCCTGCTCCTGCAAGCATATTTTTTACAAATTTCTCATGCCCCGGCACATCCACGATCCCCGCCCTGCTTCCGTCTGGCATATCCAGATAAGCAAAGCCCAGTTCAATGGTGATTCCCCGTTTCTTTTCCTCTTTCAGACGGTCTGCATCAATTCCTGTCAGCGCTTTGATCAGGCAGGTCTTCCCGTGATCCACATGTCCTGCCGTACCAATGATCACATGCTTCATAAACTCTCATCTCCCGCTTAAAAATCCATTATTCCCTATTTTACCACAACCTTACATTTATTTCACGAAAAAAATAGAAAAGCTTCCGTAACCTTCCAAATACCCAAAAGGAGCCCCTGTTTTCACAGGAGCTCCTTTTTTTATAACAATATTCACTTATTACAGTAAGTTGTATGTAAAAGATGATGCGCAATATGGCTGTTCGGCTCTTCCAGAAATTCCTCGTAGATTTTTTTGATGGCCGGATTTTCATGGGATTTCCGGATCGGGAGCGCTTTGTCATGGGCAAAGGTTGCCGCGCGTCTTGCAGCATATGCTTCCTCTCTGTCTGTATCCATCAAAAGCTTCGGCTGTCCGCCTCCGCTGACACAGCCCTCCGGACAGGTCATAACCTCAATAAAATGAAGGTTCAAGGTTCCTGCCTTCACAGCTTCCAGCACAGGAATCACATTTTTAAGTCCTGTCACAACGCCGACTTTCAAATCCAGATCTCCAACCTTGATCGTGGAAGTACGGAAGCCCTCTGTACCGCGGACTGCCGTCACCTCCACATCCGGAATCGGCTGACCGGTCACAAGCTCGTAGCCTGTACGGATGGCAGCCTCCATGACTCCCCCCGTAACGCCGAAGATGGTTCCTGCTCCTGTATAAAGGCCAAGAGGCTGGTCAAATTCCATCTCCTCAAGACTGTTCCAGTCAATTCCCATATCTTTAATGAGCCATGCCAGATCCCTGGTTGTGATCGCAACATCCACATCCTGGAATCCGCTGTCTTTCATTTCCGGACGCTGGCATTCAAATACCTTACAGGTACATGGCATCACAGACACGCTGTAAATATCAGCCCCTGTTTTTCCCTCAAGCTGGGCTCCGTAGGTCTTGAAGATAGCTCCTCCGATCTGCTGGGGACTCTTAGCTGTGGAAAGATGGTCTGTAAGCTCCGGATAATTGTTCTCCAGGAACTTCACCCATGCAGGACAGCAGGAGGTGAACATCGGAAGCACACCGCCCTGAGTCACACGTTTCACAAGCTCTGTACCTTCTTCCATAATGGTTACATCAGCCGGGAAGTTGGTATCATACACTCTGTCAAAGCCCAGGGCATGAAGAGCTGCGGAAAGCTTGCCCGGTGTCAGAGTACCAAGCTCTGCGCCAAACTCCTCTGCAATGGCTACACGCACTGCAGGCGCGCACTGTACAATTGTGAATTTCTCCTTGTCAGCAAGCGCTGCTTTTACTTTATCCAGATTGCACACTGCATGAGCGGCAAATAACGGCTCCTGTACACTATCCGGAATATTTCTTTCTTTTCTTACTTTCTCATAAGCCTCTTTGCCGTGTGTCAGAATGGAAACATAGGATTTACACTTCTGAACACACTGACCGCACATGATACATTTGTCTGTATCAATGGTCTGCGGTTTCCCCTGCTCTCCGACGATGGCATAGGCAGGACAAACTTCCGCGCACTCACGGCAGCCGGTACAAAGATTCTGATCAATTGCAACTATCATGAATTCCGCCCTCCCTTATCTCCAGTTTTTCGTCAGAAGCAGAGCTTCTGCTGCTTTTTTGTTTTTTTCTTCTCTTTCCGCCTCCGGATCAACGAGACGGAGCGCCTGATGAGGACAGACTCTCACACAGGCCGGGCCTCCCTCAATTCCTTCACAGAGGTCGCATTTGGAAGCGAACACTCTGGTGTCTCCCATCGCCTGGGCAACCAGTTTTCCGTCCTTTGCATAAGGAAGAAGGGCGATCGCCCCAAAGGGACATGCCTGCATACAGTCCTTACAGCCGATACATTTCTCAGGATCTACGATTACCTGATTGTCAATGCGGCTGATTGCTCCCTTGGTACATGCGTTAAGGCAGGGCGCATCCTCACAGTGTTTACACTGGATCGGCATACAGCCGTCTTCAAATCTTGTAAGATACAGCTTCGGGGTCACCGGAACCGTAACCGTTCCAACGGTTTTTCCCACATGATTGCTCTTACGGTTATGTACGGTAAAGCATGCAACCTCGCATGCCTTACATCCGGTACATTTCGTGCTGTCGCCAACAACGAAACATCCTAATTCTTTCTTCATTTTTGAACCAGCCTCCTGTTATTCCTGCGGGTGTGTCTCGCGGTATGTATTTCTTGCTGTTTCCGCACGTTTGCGTTCCATGGCAGTGTTTAAGTCCTCCTCTTTCACAAGAGTCAGCGCCTCTGTGGGACAGACTCTCACACAGGCAGGACCTCCCGGAAGCCCGTAGCACAGATCACATTTATTGGCAACTTTTTTCTCAGAACCGTCCGCCTGGAAGCAGCCGGTCTTCACTGTCATATTGATGGCTCCGAAGGGACAGGCGTCCATACAGGATTTACATCCCATACACTTGTCCGTATCGATCACCACACAATGATCTTTCTGGGAAATTGCTCCCACAGGACAGACTGCCATACATGCCGGATTTTCACAGTGCTTGCACTGTACCGGAACACTTAAACGGGCAGTTTTTACCATATGAAGCTTCGGGTTGAAGCTGTAGGAGTCAGGATCCACCTCAAAAATATGTTTTCCCTCATGGGCCACTACGCAGCCGATCATACAGGTGCGGCAGCCGATACAAAGGTCCGGATTTCCTTTTACGAAGTAATTCATGCTTTCGCCCCCTTTCCGGTATCAATACCCATCTGGGCGCGGATATCTTCGTAAAGCTCTTTTACATGTCTTTCCGCCCACTCCTGATCCTCGATCTTTTCTACACGGCAGGCACAGTATTTATACTCCGGCGTGTTGCTGATGGGGTCAAGTTTGGCAGTTGTCAGTTCATTGCAGGCGCCGATCCACCACTGGTAGGTCATATAGGTAGCGCCCGGTTTTACACGGTCTGTAGGCAGGCATCGTGTGATACAGTAGCCTCGTTTGGAAAGGATCTTGACAAGCTCTCCTTTTTCAAAACCCATACGCCGGCAGTCTTCGGTATTCATCTGTACCCAGCCAGGCTCGTCCTCCAGATTTCTGAGGGTACGGCAGTTACCGGTCATAGTTCGTACAGAATAATGACCTACCTCCCGGACTGTGGAAAGAGTCATTGGATACTGGTCGTTTTCCAGTTCTACAGGAGGATGCCAGTCCGTTCCGTAGAACAAAGCCTTGTGATCCTTTGTGGCAAACTGTCCGCCCTTATGAAGATACGGAGTTCCCCTGTCTTCCATGGATTTGTCACGGCACGGCCACTGAACGCCTCCGTATTTCTCCATTTTTTCGTATGTGGCCCCGGCAAAGCTTGGACAAAGATCGATCAGCTCGTTCCAGATTTCTTCTGTATTTTTGTAGTTCATCGGATAGCCCATTGCCGTGGAAATCTCAGCAATAATCTGCCAGTCAGGCTTTAAGTCGCCTTCCGGCTCGATGAGCTTGCGTACTCTCTGGAAGCCGCGGTCTGCACTGGTATATACGCCCTCATTCTCTCCCCAGGCAGTTGCGGGAAGGATGACATCTGCGTAAAGACCTGTCTTATTCATATAAATATCCTGCATCACAACAAAGTCGCACTTATCCAGCGCTTCCCTTACCTCAGCCAGATCCGGGTCAGACTGTGCCGGATCTTCACCGAAGATATAGTAGGCGTGAATTTTCTTTTTCTCATCTGTTTCATGAAGAATCCTGTGAGGTACATGGGTGATCGGACATCCCACCTTATCGGAAAGCGGAACTCCCCATGCCTTCTCAAATTTCTCACGATTTTCCGGAACTGTAACATTCTGGTATCCCGGATAGGAATTAGGCAGAGCTCCCATATCGCAGGCGCCCTGTACGTTGTTCTGTCCGCGGACAGGCCCGATTCCCATGGAAGGACCGCCGAAGTTTCCGGTCATAAGAGCAAGGTTTGCAAGACCTTTTACAACATCTACCGCCTGTGTAAACTGGCATACTCCCATGCCGTAAAGAATCATGGCCGGCTTTGTTGTCGCATACATTCTTGCCGCCTTGCGGATTTCCTCCGCCGGAATGTGAGTGATCGGTTCTGCATATTCCGGTGTATATTTTTCAATGACTTTCAGGAATTCATCAAATCCCTTTGTATGTTCTGCGATAAACCCATCGTCTGTCAGTCCCTCTTTCCAGATGACATGAGCCATCGCATTTACAAGGGCAAGGTTGCTTCCTCCCTTGAGCTGCAGATGCATATCGGAAATACGTGCGGTTTCTGTCACACGGGGATCAACACAGATAATTTTCATTCCCTTCTGTTTGCCGCGGACAATACGTCTCGCAACGATCGGATGAGAATCTGCTCCGTTATAGCCGAAGCAAAGTAAACAGCCTGCATCCTCGATCTCCGGGATGCCCATTGACATTGCGCCTGAACCTAAAGAATACAGTAGACCCGCTACCGAAGGCGCATGTCATATTCGCGCGCAGTGGTCCACATTGTTGGTACCGATACATGCGCGCATAAATTTCTGCATCAGATAATTGGCTTCATTTCCCGCACCTCGTGCAGAACCTGTTCCCATGATGGAATCAGAGCCATATTTCTCCTTGATCTCTCCCAGACGTTTGGCAACGTAGGAGATCGCTTCCTCCCAGGAAACCTCCTCGAGAGGTGATTTTTTACCGCCCTTACGGATCATTGGTTTGCGGAGACGTTTCGTCAGGATCTGAGGATCGTTGAGATAGTCCCAGCCGTAATGACCTTTCAGGCAGAGAGCTCCGGCGTTTGTTCTTCCCTGCGCCGGAACAGCTTCCACAATCTTGTTTTTATCCGCATCGATTGTGAACATGATCTGGCAGCCTGCTCCACAGTAGGGGCAGGTTGTCTGGACTTGTTTCAAAGCCATGGCAATACCCTCCTTTTCATGTGTCTCGTTTACACACACTTTTTGTTATTTTACCACCATCATTTTTCTACTTCAAGACATCTGCCAAAAATATCGGCAAAAATTTCACAACCTCGTCAATTTTTCTATAAATTCATGTGAAATTCCAGTAAATCTGCACAAATTTTTATTTCTTCCAACCCCACAGAGGGCACATTCTTTATCTGAAGTCCCGTATCTGTCACAAGGGCGATCAGGGTATCGGGGCAGCAGACGCTTTCCTCCGAATTTCCCTTCCTCACAATCTCAAACTTCGGATAGGGGGAATCCTTCATTCCCTCCAGAAGAATCATATCTGCCTCAGGAAAAAATCCGGCAAGGGTTTCCACATCCATATCCGGCTCTTTCTTACGGATCATCCATTTATTTTCTGAAAAAATGCAGGTGCCGTAAGCACCTGCCTCACTCATCCGATAGGTATCCGTTCCCGGCACATCTCCCTGAAACTCATGACCGTCATGCTTGATCACAGCCACCCGATAGCCGCGGGCAGACAGTTCCGGCAGAAGCTTTTCCAGAAATGTTGTTTTTCCGGAGTTTTTCACACCGCTCACCGCCGCAAGAAAGGGTTTCTTTACAGCATCCATACGTATACCTTCTCTCCTTTTTTTATACAGCCGGTTCCCGCCGGAATATCAAGAAAGCAATTACAGCCCCGAAGTGTGCCGATGGCTCCTGAGGAAAAAATCCCCTGGGGAAGGGAAACCTCCCCGTTTCGGTAGACTGCACGGACAAATCGCCTCATCCTGCTTTTCTTCGGAAATTCCATACAGGCAATTCCGTCTTTTTGCTCCATATGAAAAATCTCGTTTCCCGTCATTTCCCTGAGCATAGGTCTTAACAGCAGTTCCAGATTTGCCATTGCCCCAAAAGGATTTCCTGACAGGGAAAGGATCAGCGTATTTTTATAGACAGAAAAAATCGTGGGCGTACCGGGCTGGATCTTCACCCTCCAAAAGATCTTCTCTGCCCCGAGAAGCTCCAGAGCGCCGTGGAGAATATCTTTTTTCCCCACAGATACTCCTCCTGTAGTCACAATGATATCCGCATCCTCCGAAGCCTTCTTTAAATCCTGTGCAACCCCCTCCTCGCTGTCATCGGAGTGAGCGACGGAAGCCGGCATGATTCCAAGCTCGTGAAGCCGGGCAGATACCATCATGCTGTTGGAATCGTAAATCTTTCCCGGCTTTAAAGGAAGCCCCGGACGGCAGAGCTCGTCGCCTGTTGCAAAGACCCGGATCACCGGATTTCGGTATACCTTTACATGGGTACGCCCGATGCCGGCCAAAATCCCCTGCTCCGCAAAGGTAAGACGGACTCCTTCCGTGATCAGAAGGGTTCCTTTTTTATAATCCTCTCCCTGAAAGCAGTAATTGTCAAATGCCTGCTGCTCCCGGTAGATTTCCACGGTTTCCTCCCCGTAGTCTGTATCTTCCTGTTTTATTGCCGTATCTGCGCCTTTCGGAAAAGGGCCCCCTGTCATGATCCGGCAGCACTCCCCTTGCTTCACCGTCATGGACTGTCCGTCGTCCCCTGCATAAATACAGCCTGTCACTGTCAGCTTCACGGGAGTGTCCCCGGACGCCCCCTGCAGATCTTCTGCACGGGCTGCATAGCCGTCCACCGGAGATCTGGGAAAGGGCGGATTGTCCACAGACGCATAAATATCCTCTGCGAGAATGCGTCCTCCCGCCTCTTTCACCTCCACCATTTCCGTATCTGTGATTTTTTGAACATGCTTCCGGATCAGCTCTGTTGCCTGCTCCAGAAAAACTCCCTCTGTCATTCTATCTTTCCTCTTTTCTCATATGTGAGCAGACGGGCATACTCCTGTGGAGTATTGATATTTCCCACCTGCCATTCCTCCAGGGGCGCCCTGCAGATCTCATAGCCCCATTGGTTCAGGATCCGAAAAACCCAACAGGCTCTTTCCCGGATCACCTCCTCAATGGCATCTGCCATTTTGACCGGATAGATTCCGATCAAAGGTTCTTCCCTGTCTCCGTGAGCAAGAAGAAGAGGGTACTCCCCCCTCTTCTGCCTGCATTGCTCCTCGTGAACGCATAAAAGCGTTTCCAGTACCTCAAGGGGGATCTGGGGTACATCCACAGGCAACACCAGACAATATGGTGTTTCCATTGCCTTCATACAGGCGTGGATCCCGCCCAGAGGTCCTCTGTCTTTATAAATATCCTCTACTACACAGACATCCTGTGTCTCCCAGTCATGACCGGAAAGAAATTTCTGCCTGATCCCCAGCTTCTGCGCCTTATCCAGCAGATGTTCCGGAAAGGATTTCCCCTTTAGGGTCAGCCCTGCCTTGTCCTTCCCCATCCGGCTGCTTTTCCCCCCTGCCAGGAGGAGGAGGGAGTACTTCTCTGCCCGTTTTTTCTGCATTTTTTCCACTTCCCCTGAATGGATTTTTCTATTCTTCGATATCTTCTGCAGGCTCCGCCGGAATAAACACTCTCGTCTTCGCCTTTTCCTCTTTTTTTCTGTGTGCCGCTGCCTCCGTAGCTTCCTTACAGAATTCCATCTGAGAATTGATCAGAGCCTTGCCTCTTTTATCTGTTTTAATATAGGTTCCGTCAGGCTGAAGAATATGAGCTTTCACATTGTCCTTAAATTCCAGATCCAGAATATGGATAATCTCTTTTTTGATCTCTTCGTCCTCAACAGGGAACACAATTTCCACACGGCGGTCGAGATTTCGGGGCATCCAGTCTGCACTTCCCATGTATATTTCCGGATTTCCTCCGTTTTCAAAATAGAAGATCCGGCTGTGTTCCAAAAATTCTCCCACTATGGAGCGCACATGGATATTTTCGCTGACTCCCGGGATCCCCACCTTCAGACAGCAGATTCCTCTCACCAGAAGCTCCACCTGAACGCCGCAGGAGGACGCATAGCAAAGAGCTGCCATGATCTTCGGATCGCACAGGGAATTGATCTTTGCCCGAATCAGAGCCGGAAGCCCTTCTTGCGCATTTTTCGCTTCTCTTCGGATCATTTTAAGGAACCGGTCCTTCATCCAGATCGGAGCCACGATCAGCTTATTCCAGCGTTTTGGCTCTGAATAGCCGGAAAGCATATTAAATACTGCAGTAGCATCCTCTCCGAATCTCTCGTCACAGGTAAAGATACCGCAGTCTGTATAAAGCTTGGCTGTGGAATCGTTATAGTTTCCTGTAGCAAGATGTACATAGCGGCGGATTCCTGCTTCCTCTCTTCTCACCACAAGAGTGATCTTACTGTGGGTTTTCAGTCCCACAAGTCCATAAATTACATGGCAGCCGGCTTTCTCCAGCTTCTTCGCCCAGACAATATTATTTTCTTCGTCAAACCGCGCCTTCAGCTCCACAAGAACGGAGACCTGCTTGCCGTTTTCCGCAGCCTGGGCAAGGGCGGCAATAATCGGAGAGTTTCCGCTGACACGGTAAAGGGTCTGTTTGATTGCCAGAACCTCCGGGTCCCTGGCAGCCTGACGCACAAAATTCACCACAGGATCAAAGCTCATATACGGATGATGGAGGAAAACATCCCCCTCACGGATCACGGAGAATATATCCTGGTCATTGCAAAATGCAGGTACGGGAGCCGGCGTATACCTGGGTGTTTTATACTGATCGAAGCCCTCCAGTCCGTAAACCTTCATCAGCATGGTAAGATCCAGAGGACCGCTGATTTCAAAAATATCCTCGTCCTTGATCTCAAATTCCGTTTTCAGGATCTTCAGGAGACGTTTATCCATTTTTTCTTCTGCTTCCAGGCGGATAACCTCTCCCCACTGGCGCTTTTTCAGCTGTTTCTGGATCTCTACCAGCAGATCCTCCGCTTCATCCTCGTCAATGGTCAGATCCGCATTTCTCATAATACGGTATGGATGGGCGCAGACCACATCGTAGCTTAAAAACAGTTTATCAATATTCCGCTCTATGATCTCCTCCAGAAGGATCACCGATACCGTCCCTTCCCTTCCGGATGGAATAGTGATCACCCGGGGAAGTACAGAGGGAACCTGAACCGTGGCAAAAAGCAGTTCTCCCTTCTTTTTGTCCTTTTTCGTGATCAGGGCGCCGATATTTAAGGTTTTATTCCGGATCAGCGGAAAGGGTCTGGAGGAGTCCATTGCCATTGGAGTGAGTACAGGATAAACGTTGTCCTCGAAATAGCTGTCCACAAATTCCTTCTGTTTCTCTGTCAGCTCCTCGTGGCCTGTCAGAAGATGAAGTCCGGCTTTTTCCAGAGCCGGGAGAATGGCCCTGTTAAATGTGTTATACTGGACATGCACCAGCTCATGGGTCTGGACGCTGATCTCCTTCAGCTGTTCCTTTGCCGTCATCCCTGCAATATCTGTTTTCTGATACCCTGCATGAACCTGATCTTTCAGGGAAGCCACACGTACCATAAAGAATTCGTCCAGATTGGATGCGGTAATGCTCAAAAATTTCAGTCTGTCAAAAAGCGGCAGATTTTTGTCTCTGGCTTCGCTTAATACACGCTCGTCAAATTTCAGCCAGCTTAATTCACGATTCACAAAATATTCGCTTTTTTCAAAATCTTTCATTTCCATATCTTCCTCCTTTATGCCCTTCCCTTACGTCTGAGCTTAAGACCAATGCCAAATACTTCCTCAAAAAATTCAACCTTGTCCTTTAAAAGCCCCAGTTCCAGAGAAATATCCTGGCTGGAGTCCACGATCATCTGCAGTTCTCTGTCCTTGAGAACTGTCTTGATCCCCTGGATCTTCTGATAGTGACTTCTGTCCATGGCGTTTGCAAGGCGCAGGATCGCTGCCATCTTTGTGATGGTCATATAACTGTTCCTGTCCACTCCGGATCTCATTTTCAGCTCGTCATAATCTGTCAGAGGCGTGGAATTGAAGCGCACTGCCCAGGCGATCATTTCCCTCTCCTCTGTGGAAAGACCGATGATCTCTGTAGACATAATAATCTGATAAGAACATTCTGCCACATCCCCCATGCTGATGTACTTGCCGCAGTCATGGAGAAGAGCTGCGATCTGCAGGAGCAGCCTTTCCCTTGCTGTCATTCCGTGAACCTTCTTCATACTGTCAAAGATGTCAAGACAGAGATTCATGGTTCCCTGAATATGGCCTTTTCCGCTGGAGTAGCGTTTTGCAATATTTCTGGCTGTCACAAGAATGTCATTTTCAAAATTATGTACACTCTTGATATATTTTTTCTTTTCCGCAAAATCATAGGCAATCCCATCCAACAGGGATACTCCGGGCGCCCAGAGAGCTTCTGCATTAAATACGTCGATAAAGCTTTTGCATACGATCATTGTAGGAACCACAAGAGAGGCGTATTCCGGATCGATCTCCATTTCCTCTGCAATCACCTGCTCGGATTTATGCACGGTATTTTCGTAGCGCTGCATAAACTCTTCCTTGGTAATGATATTATCCCGCATTTCCTCCTGAAAGATGGTATCTGTAATAAAGTCCCCCATGAGGATCACGTTTTTTATGTCTCTGTCCCGAAGGTGGAGCCTCTGAAAGCTCATGACATCGTTGCGGATAAATTCCTCTACCAGTTTATCGTAATGGATCGTTGTTTTTTCCAATTCTTTTAATCTCTGGCGGATTCTTAAGCTTCCCATCTTAAGGCTCTGGGTGGTCACCAGGGAATCCTTGTCAAAAAGCGAGACTTGAAGGCTTCCTCCTCCCACATCCAGAATAGCGGTTCCCTTCTGGATCATCTTTTTGAAGCCGTTTTCAATGGCTGCAATCGATTTATACCCGAGGAAGTGCTGTTCCGCGTTGCTGAGCACTTCTATCTTCAGTTTGGTTCTTCTGTATATCTGATCTGTGACCAGAATCGGATTCTCCAGTTCGCGGAATACGCTTGTTGCACAGGCTCTGTATTCCTCCACACCGTAATCCAGCATGATCCGCTTAAAATCATTCAATACTTCGCAAAGAATATCGATCATTTCTTTATCGATCCTGCGTTCTGAATAAACACCTTTTCCGACTTCCAGACTGTATCGGATATCATTCAGTTCCCTGAAGCCGAATTTCTTTGACAGTTCAAAGATCTTCATGCTCACTTCATAGGAACCGATGTCAATTGCCGCGAATGTGGTAACTGCCATGGTAAAATCCCCTTTCCTGTTCTATTTTCCATCACATAATTCTTTTGCTTCCAATACAAACCTTTCCTTATCCAAATTCCTTCCTATCCAAACCCTTTTATCAGCCTTGGGCTGTCCCAAGGATATGGTCAATAAACTGCTGGGCTGTCCTTCCCGTCAATCCCCCGTGGGAGAGTTCCCATTTATTCGCCTCCAGAAGAAGCTCCTCCTCCGGCATTGTCACACCGTAACGGGCTGCCAGAGTCTTGACGATATTCTGGAATTCTTTTTTGCCCGGCGCACCGAAATAAATCCTAACGCCAAACCGGTATACCAGAGACAGCTTCTCCTGTACGGTATCTGAGGAATGAAGATCATCGTCGTCCATGATCTCAAGCTTGTCCCCTGCCTTCTCCCTGACAAGGTGCCTGCGATTGCTTGTGGCATAGATCAGAATATTATCCGGCTTCTTCTCCAGACCTCCCTCGATCACTGCTTTTAAATATTTATATTCAATTTCAAATTCTTCAAAGGACAGATCGTCCATGTAAATGATAAATTTGTAATTTCTGTTTTTTATCTGCGCGATCACATCATTTAAGTCCTGGAACTGGTGCTTGTACACCTCGATAATGCGCAGCCCCCTGTCATAATACCGGTTCAGGATCCCCTTGATACTGGAGGATTTCCCTGTTCCCGCATCTCCGAAAAGAAGGCAGTTATTTGCCTTTCTCCCGGAAACGAAGGCTTCTGTATTTTCGATCAGCTTCTGTTTCGGAATCTCATATCCCACCAGGTCTTCCAGCTTCACATGGGCGATCCTGGTAATCGGTTCTATGACAACCTCTCCTTCCGGTCCGTGTCCCACACGAAAGGCCTTATGAAGCCCCAGCTTGCCTACGCCGAAATCCTTATAAAACTGCACCATGTCCATTTTAAATTCTTCTGTGCTGCCGGCCTCAGCCAGGGTTCTGCTCATTTCGCAGATACGGTCCCTGATCCTTTTATTGAACATTTTGCTGTTGGTATCTGTATTTGTGTAATCGCAGAGAATCCGGCAGCAGGAAGTGTCAAAGCCTGCGTCCAGGGCAGTGAGGTCAAAATCATACCATTCTTTAAAAATGGCAAAATCGTGAAGGGCAAGTTCATTGATGCTTCCTTCCACCTCCCCGCGGATCTCACATGCCTTGCTGAAGGCATTTTCGTGGTTTACCAGAAGAAAAGTAAGATAACAATGCCACAGATTTCCCGAAAAGCCGTACAGACCTGCCATTTCCACAAGCCGGCTGACACAGGCGTAAAAATCTTCTTTCTTCTGTTCTGTTTTTTCCTGCTTCTCTGAGGCGGCTTCTATAAGAGCCGTCATTTTCTCCAACACTTCACCGTGGTCAAAATCCCGGTAAAGAATACATTCTTTCATTCCCATGATCGCTGTTCTTCTTTCTGTAGTAAAAGTTATGTCAATAATTTCCGAGAACCCTCATGCGGTTGGCCTCCGCCTCAATCCCACGCAGGGCATTTTTTACTGCGCTGTCTTTTAAATTCCCCTCGAAATCTACGAAAAACCGATATTCCCAGGTTTTTCCCGGAATCGGCCGTGACTCGATACGGGACATATTCAGCCCGTTATAGATAATATGGGAAAGCATATTGTAAAGGGTACCGCTTTCGTGGGGCAGTTCAAAACAGATACTGACCTTCCGGGCGTCTCTCACATAGACCGGCTTCTTGCTTACAATAATGAAACGTGTCACATTTTTGTCGTTATAACAGATATTTCTGGCAAGAACCTTTAACCCGTAGAGTTCCCCTGCATGAACGCTTGCAATGGCCGCCTGGGAAGGATCTCCCTCCTCACGGACTTTTTTTGCTGCGCCTGCCGTATTTTCCACTTCTTTTCTTTTCCATTCCGGATGGGATTCCAGAAATTTCCCGCACTGGGCAAGTCCCTGAGGATGGGAGCATACCCGGGTAATGTCTTCTGTTTCCGCTTCCGGAAGCCCCAGAAGCACATGCTCGATCCGGATGATCTGCTCTCCCACAATGCTTAACTGATATTCTGTCAGAAGGTCATAAATATCCGCCACAATCCCCGCTGTGGAATTCTCGATGGGAAGGACTGCGTAATCTGCCTTTCCTCCGGAAACCTCTTCCATTGCATCCCTCCAGGTTTTTACGTGATAGCTCCTGATATCTTCCCGGAAATATTCTCTCATGGCAGCGTAGCTGTACGCTCCTTCAACTCCCTGAAACACCACCGTAACATTTTCCAGAGGAAGGGAATCCACCATTTTCAGGTCTTCTTCCTCCCCCACCCCATGTTCTGTGAGAAGCTGGTACTGGCGCTTACGGCTGATTGCCATAATCTGCTGAAAAAGCTCCTGAGCGCCAAGAGCATTGAATTCCCCGTGAGCTTTTTTTCCAAGCACTTCAAGCTTTGCCCTCTCTCTTTCAGGGTCCAGCACTTTTTTCCCCGTATTTATCTTATATTCTGCCACATCCTCGCAGACCTTCATCCTCTGCTCGAAAAGGCGGATGATTTCGCTGTCAATCTCGTCAATTCTGTCTCTGCATTCCTGTAAATCAACCATTGTTTTCTCCGTTTCTTATTCACCTTCTACTGCTTCTGTAATCTTTCCGATATTGGAAAGAGAGCCAAAGGATATGATCACATCTTCTTCTCCCGCAAGAGCAAACGCAGTCTTTACGGCTTCCTCCACACTGCTCATGGCGCGGACATTCGGATTGTACTGTGCAACTTCCCGGGCAAGCTCTTCTGCCGGAAGCGCCCTTGGATTATCCGGTGTCTCTATGGTCAGGATTTCCTGTGCATAACCCGCCGTTTTCTCGATCACGCTTCTATAATCCTTATCTTTAAACACACCCAGGATAAAAATGATCCGTTTTCCTTTAAAGTAATGATCTATGGAATCCGCCAGCCTGTCTGCTGCCGCCGGGTTGTGCGCTCCGTCCACAATGAAAAGAGGGTGCTCGTGGATAAAGGTAAACCTGCCGTCCCAGGATGTTTTCAGCAGTCCCTCTTTTCTCTGTTCTGCAGTTGTGGGGAAGCCTTTTTCTCCAAGAACCTCCATGACGTTCAGGGCAAGAACTGCATTTTCCACCTGGCAGACTCCTGCAAGGGATAACTGATACGTCTCCCCTTTGTAGCGGAATGTCTGTCCCTGGCAGCTCTCTTCCAGCACAGAAGCCTCTTTATAATCCGAGATCGTACAGGCAACGCCCATTCCTTCGCACCGCTCAAGAATCACTGCCAGAGCCTCCGGCTCCTGGTTAATGGTTACCGTATGACATCCTTCCTTGATAATCCCGGCTTTTTTCTCCGCAATTTCTCCCATCGTCGTTCCCAGGAAGGTCATATGATCCATGCTGATGGAGGTAAGGACAGAAATCATCGTGTTGCTTATGATGTTCGTGGCATCCAGATCTCCGCCCATTCCTACTTCCAGGAGAACAAGGTCGCAATTCTCTTCCCTGAAATATAAAAAGGCTGCCGCAGTTTCAATTTCAAATGGCGTAGGATGGGGCAGACCCTCTGCCGTCATCTCTTGAATCACTTCCGCAATTTTAGTAATATATTCTGCAAATTTTTCTCTGGTTACTTTTTTTCCGGCTGTTTCCAGTCTCTCTCTGTATGAATAAAGGGTCGGTGATACGTACCTCCCCACACGATATCCGGCCAGTGTCAGCGTCGAGTACAAATATGCGATCACAGAGCCTTTTCCGTTGGTTCCCCCCACATGGACAAATTTCAGGTCATCCTGAGGATTTCCCAGTCTTTCCATCAGCTCCCGCATATTTCCCAGTCCCAGGACCATCCCCAGGGGCTGGGCATTTTCGATATAGGCACGACTTTCTCTGTAGTTCATTTTTTCAATACTCCTCTTTAAGCTTTTCCCCAAACATCGTCAATGTACAACGCTAAATTAAGGTTATTTTATTATATCCCAGATGTATGTTTTTTTCAAGGCAGGCAATACTACAATCAAGTTAAATTGTTGTAAAAAAAATTGCTGTTTACAACGGTGACAATATCCGTTTTTCAAGGAGAGCTCATATGAAATCAACTATGCCAAAGATGTTTTTTCTCTGCGGCGCCCTGGGCTGGTGCATGGAGATCCTGTGGACGGGACTTCATTCCCTGTTCGAAGGGCGGCTTACCATGATGGGAAAAACTTCCCTTTTAATGTTTCCCATTTACGGCTGTGCCTCTGTTATCGGGCCTGTCTATCGCAGAATTTCCCGCTTTCCGGTCCTGCTTCGGGGAAGCCTTTATACTGTTGGGATTTTCTGTACAGAATTTGTCAGCGGCTCTGTTTTGAAGCTTTTTCACATATGTCCCTGGGATTACAGCCGCTCCCCCTGGAACTATAAAGGTCTCATCCGCCTTGACTATGCGCCCCTGTGGTTTGCAGCAGGACTTTTTTTTGAAAAAATAGTAAAAAAATCTTCTTGAAAAAAACATTTATATGTTATAATATGTTATGAAGGAATTTTTGAGTAACTAAAAATTTTTATGATTCCTGAAAATCAATACCAACTTACTACAAGAATATGGAGGTAAGAAATGAGACACTTAATGAGCCCGCTGGACTTCTCTGTGGAAGAACTTGATACTCTTCTGGATTTAGCCAGCGATATCGCAAAGAACCCAAAGAAATACGCGCATGTATGTGATGATATGAGACTTGCCACTCTTTTCTATGAGCCAAGTACACGTACACGTTTAAGCTTCGAAGCAGCCATGATGAACCTTGGCGGCAAGGTCCTTGGTTTTTCTTCCGCTGATTCCAGTTCCGCTGCAAAAGGCGAGAGCGTAAGCGATACCATCCGCGTCGTATCCTGTTATGCAGATATCTGTGCTATGCGTCATCCGAAAGAGGGTGCTCCGTTAGTAGCTTCCATGGCTTCTTCTATTCCAGTTATCAATGCCGGTGACGGTGGCCACCAGCACCCTACCCAGACTTTAACAGACTTACTTACCATTCGTTCCATGAAGGGCCGTTTAGACAATATCACCATCGGACTTTGCGGAGACCTGAAATTCGGCCGTACCGTTCACTCTCTCATTGAAGCTCTGGTTCGCTATGAAAATGTGAAATTCGTTCTGATTTCCCCGGAAGAGCTTCGCATCCCAAGTTATATCCGCGAGGATGTACTGAAACGCAATCATGTAGAGTTCCAGGAAGTGGAGCGTCTGGAAGACGCTATGCCGTCTCTTGACATCCTGTACATGACCCGTGTTCAGAAAGAGCGTTTCTTCAACGAAGAAGATTACGTCCGCATGAAAGACTTCTACATACTGGACAAGCAGAAAATGAGCCTTGCCAAAGACGATATGTATGTCCTTCATCCGCTGCCTCGTGTAAACGAGATTTCCACAGAAGTGGATTCTGACCCAAGAGCCGCATACTTCAAACAGGCCCAGTACGGCGTATATGTCCGTATGGCACTGATTCTCACATTACTGGAGGTGGAATTACCATGTTAAATGTAGGAGCACTTCGCGAAGGTTTCGTATTAGACCATATTAAAGCCGGCAAAGCCATGACTATTTATCATGACTTAAAGCTTGATAAGCTTGACTGTACAGTTGCCATTATCAAAAATGCGCGCAGCAACAAGATGGGCAAAAAAGACATTATCAAAGTGGAATGCCCTATTGACAACCTTGACCTTAATGTTCTCGGCTTCATTGACCACAACATCACTGTAAACATCATCAAGGACAGTGAAATCGTTGAAAAAAGAGAACTGCATCTTCCGAAAGAAATCGTCAACGTGATCAAATGCAAGAATCCGCGCTGTATCACTTCCATCGAGCAGGAGCTTGACCAGATTTTCGTCCTTGCCGATCCGGAAAAAGAAGTTTACAGATGTAAATACTGTGAGGAAAAATACAGAGGTCACAGAAATAAATAAGCAAAAAACCGCGTTCCCTTATGCAGGACGCGGTTTTTTACTTATACGTATGTTTTAAAATTAATGGTCTGTGTGATTGTGTGATACATCGGATATGCGGCTGCTCCGTATACATAGCCTGCCCATCCGGCCCAGGTTCCTTCCGGATCGTAATGACCGCCGTTGATCATCACCCAGCAGTGTCTTGTTAATCCGTCTGCAGCCCCGTCTCTGTTTCCGGGCACTCGTCCTGAAATCACATACGGAGTATACCCAACTTCGGCAGCTAAAGCTGCAAAGCCACAGGCAAAGCCATTGCAGTCTCCTCTGTTTTTCGTCAGCATGGAAAGAGCAATTTCCTGCTGCCAGCCCTTCTTCCAGATATTCGGCTCTGTAAGATAGTAATAAAAGCCTCCGCTGTGTACCATATAATTCCAGCACGCCTTCAGTTTCTGACTCTTGGACATCCCTTTTCTGGTAATCTGAGAAACAATCTTCATTGTCTTCATCTTTAATTTAGCAGGAGTATTATTAACAGCAGCCCCGTTTTTGCCAAAGCGGATTCCGTTCTCCGTTTTATTTACCGCAAATCTGCCACTTTTTGAATAAGCCTTATAAAGTCTGTTGTTATATATCAGCCATCCTGTATCTGCAGTTCCATCCGGATTTACACAGTAGTAATATCCCTTGGATCTAAAAATACTTCTTCTTGGCGGCCTGTGCAGCTGGGATTTGCTGTTAAACACATAAACCTTACCGTCTATGTACAGACTGTACGGAGTTGACCATCCTGTAGACTGAAAATAATATTTTTTTCCGTTTACCGTTCTCCAGTCATTTTTTACCTTCTTACCATTCTCATAGTAACAATATCTGCCGTTCTTCCCCAATGTAAGCCCGTTATTTTCTCTGGCTGCACTTACAGCAGTCGGCAGTAAACATGCCAACATCACGGAGACGAACAGCATTACAAAAAAACTCTTTCTCTTTTTCATCTTTCTGTCTCCCTGACTTACGAATAAATATTAGTTCAAGAGACCACCGTTGAGACAACTATCTCCGCCTTCTCCGGCATCGCTGCCTCCATCATCTCCGCTTCCAGCGTCGCTTCCGCCGTCATCTCCATAACCGTAGTCATAGTCTCCGGAATAGTCATAATCATAGTCATAAGAGTAATCATAAGACTCACTGCCGGAAGAACTTGACGCAGCCTGCGCCGCAGCTTCTTTCTGTGCCTTGATTGTCTCTGCGATCGTTGTCTCTGTCTCCAGCGTATTTACTTCTTTCTTCAGGCTTACGCTTTCAAATACCAGATATGCAAGTTCTCCGTCCATACAGATTTCTCCCTCTTCAATATCTCCGAACGGGAAAGTATGTACGACTGCAGTTGTATCGTCTGCAAATGTAAGCTGAATGTCAAATACCAGAGGTTCTTCTTTTTCTGTAGTTTCTTTCTTTTTTTCTGTTTCCTCTTTCAGTTTCGGAAGATAGTTGAGAATTCTCTCCTCATCTGCAGCAAATATCTCCTCTTTCTCCAGAAGATTCTCTGCATCTGCAAATTCCGAGTGTCCGGAAACCTTGATTTTGATATCCTTAATGTCTTTTCCTGTGGCATTTTTCAGTTTCACGGAGAAAGCGCCCTCTTCTTTTTCTTTCGCCCCGATCGTCTTAAGCTCTGATGTTTCCTCTGCTGCGTCAGTTTCTGCTGCAAAGGTACATACGGAACCAGATACGATTACTGTGCTGCCGAGAATACCTGCAATTAATGCTGTCAGAAATTTTTTCTTCATGTCCTGTTTACCTCGTCTTTATTTTTTCTTGATTTCTCTTTTTTTACTGTCGAAATATCTGTAGTGACCTTTATCGCCATAACAGAATTTATAGCCTTTACCTCTGTAAAGAGTTTCGAAATTCGGGTCGTATACATAGGTTCTGCTTCCGCTTTTAATTTCGCACCACGCATGAGAACCGAATTTATTCGGTTTACCGTTTGCATCCAATCCCTGTGGAACATAGCCTTTTACAACCTTGACATTATAGCCGAGAGACTTTGCCATCCAGTAAAAGGTATATGCCTGAACATAACAGTCTCCACGGTTATTTTTAAATCCGTATTCCCCGTAATACGCCGGAGCTTTCTTTGAGGACGGAGCCTTTAATGCTTTATATCGGATCCTGGAACTCCAGTCGAAAGCCCTTTTCAGATTTTTTCCCAGCTTTGTTACCCGCTGTGCAGCCATTCTTTCTACAGTGGAAAGACTTTTCAGAACTCCGTTTTTGTCAATGGAATAATATCTGCTTCCGATTTTCTGATATAATCTGGATGTGTATAATTTTGCATTTTTTGCAAAATAATATTTCTTTCCTCCGATGGTTTTCAATCCTGTTGCTGCAGCCTTTGTTTCCGGATCAAAATAATATTTCGCCTTACTGATGGTCTGCCATCCGCTAAGAAGCTTATTGTCTTTGCCAAGGTAATAACGCTTCCCATCGATCACGTTCCATCCCGGCTTATATTCAGTCTCCGCAGTTTTTTCAGTCTCTGTCGCCTCAGCCCATGCTGCATCCGCAAATATCACTTCATCTGTAAAAACTGCTTCCTGATACATCTCCTCTGAAGCTGCCAGCGTCGGAGCCGCGCCTGTAACCGTCATTGCTGCAGCAAGAATCGCCGCAAGAATCTTTTTTCCCTTTTTCATTGTTTTCTCCCTTCTTCTTATCTCGGCCAGATACCAGTAACAAAAGCTTCCTTCGTCTTGTTATCTCTGGTATACTGCAATTCATAATGTGCATAAATCGCTCTGTAATCTGTACCGTTCATGATCACACAGCTGCTTCCAAGATTTTCTACCTTTTTCGGTTTACTGAGCTTGTCCAGAAGCTTACGGGCGTAGGACGCGCTCTTCTTTTGTACTGCCGGATGTCCTTTCGGCGTCAGCGCTCTGTATTTCTTAGTTGCGCTCTGTGAATATTCTCCCCTTGAATTAAAGTAGAAACATACCCCGTCTGCCCGATAGTAAAGACCATTCTTTACCATACGGCCTCTGCTGTCAAATCCGTATACTTTGGAACCGATTTTCTTTGTTACGATGTTATAGACAACCCCGTCTTCTCTCGGCGCTGCATAGGCATAGCCGCCGCTTCCGAAATAATACCTCTGTTCGGAAACCGTTATCCATTTGTTTTTGACATTTACCCTTTTACCATTTTCGTAATAATAGTATCTGCCGTTATTTTTGTTGTACTTCACCTGCTTCTTCACTGCCGCCTGTACTTCCGTTGTCTGGGTGAAAGTCTGAACAGGCGCCTGAATCATTACCAGACATAAAATTACAGCAAGTATTTTTTTGAGTTTCTTCATGAATGTTCCTCCTTTTTCTTTTATACTATGCTCCTTACAATTTGTATCTGCGGAAGGTGCTGTACGCAAAATGGCTGGATGCGCCAAACAGCCCTCCCATATTGTCATAGTAGAGTCCATCTATTATAACAAATCCATGATCCCCTGTTGTAATAATGATTTCCGGATCATATCCAAGTTCCTTTGCACACATTGCCACACTGCATGCAAATCCGAAGCAGTCCCCGGTATTTGTATCAAACACATCCTTTGCAAATCTGTATGGCCAGTCTTTTCCTGTAAAATCATTTGGGTCAAAGGGCGTTGGGCGATAATTCAGATACCATAGAAGCTGATTAAAGCATGTACGAAACTTCGAGGCATTCGACATTCCTGAATTTGTATGTTTACTGATAAAATTTCTTGTCGCTTTCCTGCACTCATGTCTCATTTGAGAAATCCTGACAGCAACACCGTTTTTATCAATATCCCAATATCCCCCTCTGATCACCATTCCCTCTTTGTTTTTTACAAGGCGGCCTTTGGAATCAAAGTAATATCTTTTATCTTTTTCCTTTGCAAAACCATTGCATCTTGCGCTTCCGTTTCGGTTAATGTAATACCTGTGTCCTCCATTATTGAACCAGCCTTCCTTCGTCCGCATACTGCCGTTTTTCTGGAAAAAATAATATTTGTTATTTACTTTCTTCCATTTGTCTGCCACCCGGCTTCCGTCTGCATTCAGGTAATACTTTTTCCCTTCCAGAACAGTCAGGCCTTTCTTTTTGAGGTAAGTGCCGTTGGCAAGTCTCCAGTAGTATTTCCCGTTTTTTTTGACCCAGCCCGGCTTCACAGGAACCGGTGTGGGAGACGGCGTAATTTCCGGTGTAGGCGTTACTTCCGGTGTAGGTGTTACTTCCGGTGTGGGTGTCGCCTCCGGTGTAGGCGTTACTTCCGGTGTAGGTGTTGTCTCCGGCATCGGTGTTACAGAGAGCTGCGGCATGATATCTGTCTGTGCAGCTTCAGCCGGGTGAAATCCCTCATACTCACCGTCCGAAAACAAAGTTCCCCTTGTCTTTTCCATGCCGTCTGAGAATCCTTCAGCCCCTGCCGGTACTGCTGACAAAATCAGCATCGCTGCCAAAAGCAGAAGTACAGCTTTCTTTTTACTGATTTTCATTTTTTCTCCCCTTCCCTACTTATCATATGGTAATTTAACTCTATCATATCCCTGATTTTTTTTCAATATCTTCCAGGCATTACGACAAAAAACTCCGCATTCTCTGCGGAGTTTTCTTTCTTCATAAATATGCAATCAGACCGATAAGCCGGGTTATGTCATTGGGTAATCATCTGTCTAGGCCTTTCGTTGCCAAAAGGCTCAAGCGACCCACCTGAAAGCACGACGGGCAGCCGTATCGCTTTCTTTTCGGTCTTGCTTCGAATGGAGTTTACATGTGCCCGTCCTGTTACCAGAACGGCGGTAGTCTCTTACACTGCCTTTCCACCCTTACCTCAGAATATGAGGCGGTTTATTTCTGTTGCACTGGTCTGGGAGTCACCTCCACCGGACGTTATCCGGCATCCTGCCCTGCGAAGCCCGGACTTTCCTCGTCTGAACCCTTTCGTCTGTTCAGCCGCGATTACCTGGCCTGGTTGCACCTGTGTATATTAACACGATTGTTCCTACTTGTAAAGCAAATCCTACAATTTTATTCCACGGGAATCAAAAGGATGGATTCACACTGTTTATACATGGAAACAGCTTCCCCCTATGAATTCCCTTAAAATGGAATTATTCGGCACTTCCTCACTTGGTATCGGAACAAAATAATCAAAAAACTTCAAAAGACGCTTCGCCTCCTGATATTCCGGCTCATTTTTATCAATTCCGAACAGAAGAGGCTCCGCATATACCTTCAAGATCGCAAGCTCATAAATCAGAGCGGAATTGATCATTGCATCTGCCTGCTCCTGGAACGGGAAGATATTTTCCTCCTCCCCTCTGCGCACAGAAGGCCATCTTGCGATTGTATCCTTCGCAGAAGTTCCCCTTGTCCTTGCATCTCTGACAATCCTTCGGATGAGACGTCCGTCTGTTGTCGGGATCCGATTATGCTCATCAATATTCAGCGTAGTCAGGGCGCTGATATAAATTTTGAATTTACTCTCTTTCGGAAGTGCATAGCTTAATTTGTCATTGAGGCCGTGGATTCCTTCAATTACAAGAATATCCTCTTTATCAAGCTGAAGGAAATCTCCCTTATACTCTCTCTGTCCTGTCTTGAAATTAAAGACAGGGAGCTCTACTCTCTCTCCCTTAAGAAGAGCCAGCATATCCTTATTAAACTGTTCCACATCTATGGCTTCCAGGCATTCGTAATTCTTTTCCCCGAATTCATCGAGAGGCGTATTTTCTCTGTTTACAAAGTAATTGTCCACTGCAATGGGATGGGGACGCAGACCGTGAGCTGCAAGCTGAATGGACAGTCTATGGGAGAAGGTTGTCTTTCCGGAAGAGGACGGCCCTGCAATCATAACAAATTTTTTATTTCCTGCCCTGGCAATCTGTTCTGCGATCCTGGAAATTTTGCTCTCATGAAGAGCCTCCTGAATAAGAATCACATTCTGAAGCCCAGTTTTCGTAATCCTGTCATTAAGCTCTCCCACTGTGGAAATATCAAGCTTATCGCCCCATTCCTGGGATTCCTTCTGTACATGGAAAATCTTTTCCCTTGGAGTAAAATCCGGAATCACATCCGGCTCCTCCCTTGTGGGAAGGCGCAGCACAAATCCCTCGTCATACAGACTGAGATCAAAATGCTTTACATAGCCTGTGTGATTCGCCATAAAGCCGTAGAAATAATCCTCAAAATTCTCAATGCTGTAAATATTCACCTTAGACACCCTTCGATAGCGGAAAAGCTTCTCCTTGTCATACATATGATGTCTGTGGAAAAGCTTAATGGCGCTGTCTGTGCTCACACTGCGTTTGGCAATGGGCACACAGGCGTCTGCGATCCTGTGCATTTCTTCCTTAATGCGGTCAAGGAAGGTCTGGCTCAGTATGGTACTTCCCTCCATAGTGAAATAATAGCCGCTGCCTATGGAATAGTGAATAACGACCTTATCAATGTTGTCCTTGCCTGCAACATCGTAAATAGCCTTGAGCATCACAAAGCAGGCGCTTCGTTTATAAGTTTCGTATCCGATGGGATCTTTTGTGGTAATCAGCTCGACAGTACAGTCATTTTTCAGCCGTTTATGAAGCTCACGGAGACGCCCGTCCTCTGTCACAAGAATGACCGGCGCATCTGTTTTGCCCTCAAACTCCTTCACCACCTCAGCATAACTTGTTCCTGCCGGATAGTTTCTCGTTTCTCCCCCAACTGTAACATGAATCTGTCTTTGTTCCATAACAAAATCCCTCCATTTCTGCTCTCTACAGGACCGTATACGGACTCCTTATCTCAGCACAGGTAACCTGAAGCTTCGGGAAGGCTCCCTCGATCTCCCTTCTGACTGCATCCATGAAAATATATTCCGTGCCGTAATGTCCGGCATCGATGATCGCCAGTCCTTCGGCAACTGCATCGATTCCTGTATGGTGGTCAATATCTCCGGTCACATAAACGTCTGCCCCTGCCTTTATCGCTTCGCGGATCATGCTTTTTCCTGATCCTGTGCAGACTGCGGCAGTTTCAACTTCTTCTTCCAGTTTCCCATAGACCTTTACGTCATGCAGTCTCAGAGCCTCCTTTACCTTACAGGCATACATTCCAAGAGTCATTTTTCCGGGAATTTTTCCCACTCTTCCGAATCCCTGAGGCTCCTGATTCTCTTCCCCGGTCACAGAAAGCACCTTTGTATCTGTGAGAGCCAGATATTCTGCGCTTAAATCCGCCATTCCCAGCACATCATAATTGGTGTGCATGGCAAAATAAGGAATTTCCTGCCTGATCAGAGTCATAATCTTTCTTCCTGTAAAGCTGTGGTTATTTATTTTTTTTATCCCTGAAAAAATCATAGGGTGATGGGTAATGATCATATCTGCCCCTTTTTCAATGGCCTCGGCAAGAGTTTCCTCTGTGAGATCCAGGGCGAGAAATACGTGATTCACTTCTCTGGTATCATCCCCTGTGAGGAGGCCTACATTATCCCAGTCTGCCGCTGCAGACGCCGGATATTTCTCCTCAAGCCAGGAAATCAGTTCAAATGCTTTCATATTGTTCCAGCGCAGTCAGAATCAGCCTGCGCTCCTCCTCTACTTCTTTACGGCGATCATCTGCCGCCGCTTCTTTCAGTTTCTCCAAAATCTCGTTTCTGATACGCAGTTCCCGTTCCAGATAAAGCTTAAGAACGGGATGCCTCTTTTTCAGAAGGAGCCCTCCAAAGGCTTCCTCCGGCGTATAAGGCATATCCCCGGGAACTGTCCGGGCTTCCCCCCTGACCGCCTTCATCATAGGGTAAAATTTCCCATCCTCAAGAACAATCTCTTCCTCTACGATTTCCCATCCGATCTCCCGAAGGAATCTGCGAAAATGAGGAATGTCTGACTGAGGCTGCAAAATAAGCTCCCGGAAGCTTTCCCGAACCTCCTCTTTCGCCGTGAGAATCCGTTCCATCAGAGGTCCGCCCATTCCGGCAATTGTAAGTGTATCGCCCTCTCCGGGGGAGAGGGCCAAAAGACCGTCGGAAAGTCTTGTTTCTATGTACTTTTCAAGGCCATATTCCGCAATGTGCTCTCTGGCTCTTGAAAGCGGTCCCGGACGCACATCCATTGCAATGGCGCTGGGAATTTTTTTATTGAGATAAAGATACAGGGGAAGATATCCGTGGTCACAGCCGACATCCACCAGACGGTTTCCCTCTGTTACCATGGAGGCAACTGCAGATAAACGCTTAGAAAGCTGCATACTCTTCTCCTTAATCCAGATAATCCTTCAGCTTGCGGCTGCGGCTTGGATGGCGGAGTTTACGAAGAGCCTTTGCCTCAATCTGGCGGATACGCTCTCTTGTAACGTTGAATTCCTTACCAACCTCCTCGAGAGTTCTGGCACGGCCGTCATCGAGACCGAAACGCAGACGGAGTACCTTCTGCTCTCTCTCTGTCAGAGTTCCCAGAACCTCCACCAGCTGTTCTTTCAGAAGAGTAAAGGCTGCTGCATCTGCCGGAACCGGCACATTGTCATCCTGAATGAAGTCTCCAAGATGGCTGTCCTCTTCCTCACCGATCGGAGTTTCCAGAGATACCGGCTCCTGGGAAATCTTAAGAATTTCACGTACACGCTCTACGTTCATATCCATTTCCTCTGCAATTTCTTCCGGAGAAGGCTCACGGCCAAGCTCCTGAAGAAGCTGACGGGAAACACGGATCAGCTTGTTGATGGTCTCCACCATATGAACCGGGATACGGATGGTTCTCGCCTGGTCTGCAATGGCTCTTGTAATGGCCTGACGGATCCACCAGGTAGCGTAGGTACTGAATTTATATCC
>DXXQ01000166.1 GCA_019416265.1 Clostridiales bacterium
AGTACAGGCTCTGTGGAGCAGTTCTATGCGGAGGTGATCAGACAGCCCTCTCTGATGATCGAGCTTCCTGTTTTTTCGGATAGGGTTTCCGGGGATGAGGAACAGCGGAAAAAGGAATATCAGGAGATATCCCTGCTGCCTCTGGAATATATTTATTCCCTGGGGCGTGTTTGAAAAGAAGGGGGCGGCTTTTCGGACTTGGAGAAAAGTGTTCTTGAATCTTCCGGGAGAACGTGTTAAGATAACCGATGGAATACGGGCTTTTTGAAGGCCGCATTCCTGTTAAATTCTAAAGAATACAGGAGTATGATATTATATATGGCAATGTCACCAATGATGCAGGAATATTGCAAAACAAAGGAACAATATAAGGACTGCATCCTTTTTTATCGTCTGGGAGATTTCTACGAGATGTTTTTTGACGATGCCCTTCTTGTGACGAAGGTGCTGGAGATCACCCTTACGGGAAAGGAT
The DNA here is from genome assembly GCA_019416265.1 of Clostridiales bacterium. Classification (GTDB taxonomy): domain Bacteria; phylum Bacillota; class Clostridia; order Lachnospirales; family Lachnospiraceae; genus Blautia_A. Next base: position 475 of record DXXQ01000166.1, read on the forward strand.
TGCGGATTAGAGGAGAGGGCGCCTATGTGCGGTGTTCCTTTCCATGCTGCGGAAACTTATATCAACCGTCTGATCGAAAAAGGATATAAGGTCGCCATCTGCGAGCAGGTGGAGGACCCCAAAAAAGCCAAAGGTCTGGTAAAAAGGGAAGTCATCCGTATTGTCACACCTGGAACAACTCTGGATGCGGTTTCTCTTGATGAATCCAAAAACAATTATCTTATGGCCATCGTTTCCATGGAAGATCATTTCGGCTGCGCGATTGCGGATATTACAACAGGCGACTGTTTTCTTACAGAGGTGGATAAGCCTCAGAAGCTCCTTGATGAAATCAATAAATTCACACCTGCGGAAATCATCTGCAACGATGCGTTTTATGTGAGCAGCATCGATACGGATGACCTGAAGAACCGTCTGGGAATCTGTGTCTTTTCACTGGATTCCTGGTATTTTGACGATGATCTCTGCCGCCGCACCTTAAGGGAGCACTTCCATGTAAACGATCTGAACGGTCTGGGCATCGGGGATTATGACAGCGGGATCATTGCCGCAGGCGCGCTGTTTCTCTATTTAAAAGAAACGCAGAAAACGGCTCTTTCCCATATGGCGACCATCCGCCCTTATTCTGCGGATAAATATATGCTCATCGACAGCTCCAGCCGGAGAAATCTTGAGCTTGTGGAAACCCTCCGTGAAAAACAGAAACGAGGTTCTCTTTTGTGGGTGTTGGATAAAACAAAGACTGCCATGGGCGCCCGCACGCTGCGCTCCTATGTGGAGCAGCCTCTTATTGACCGTGAGGCGATCGAGGAACGTCTGGAAGCAGTGGAGGAGCTGGTACACAGCGGCATGTTCCGGGATGAGATCCGGGAATACTTAAATCCGGTTTATGACCTGGAACGTCTGATCAGCCGTATCAGCTATAAATCCGCAAACCCCAGGGATATGATCTCTTTTGCGTCTTCTCTGGAAATGATCCCTTACATTAAACAGATTTTAAAGGATTTCCAGTCTCCTCTCCTTCGGCGTATTTATGAGGACATGGATTCACTGGAGGATGTAACTGCCCTGATCAAAAAAGCAATTGTGGAGGATCCGCCTCTTGCCCAGAAAGACGGAGGCATCATCCGGGAGGGCTATCATGAGGATGTGGACAAGTTCCGCCGTTCCAGAACCGATGGAAAGAAATGGCTTTCCGAATTGGAAGCAAGAGAAAAAGAGCGCACCGGAATCAAATCCATGAAAATCAAATATAACCGTGTTTTCGGGTATTCTCTGGAGATCAGCAATACCTTCCGCGATCAGGTTCCGGAAAACTATATCCGCAAGCAGACTCTTTCCAATGCAGAGCGTTACATTACGCAGGAATTGAAAGAATTAGAGGATCTGATCCTGGGGGCGGAGGATAAGCTTTATGCGTTAGAATATGAGCTGTTCTGCCAGGTAAGGGATACCGTAGGGGCGGAGGTAGTCCGCATCCAGAAAACAGCCAAGGCGATCGCGGCTCTTGATGTGTTTGCCTCCCTTGCCCTTGTGGCAGAGCGGAATCATTACATCCGTCCGAAAACAAATGAAACAGGGGTCCTTGACATCAAAAACGGCCGCCATCCGGTTGTAGAGCAGATGATCGACAACGATATGTTCATCGCAAACGACACTTATCTTGACAACAATAAGAAACGTGTGTCCATTATCACAGGCCCGAATATGGCAGGTAAATCGACTTATATGCGCCAGTCTGCTCTTATTGTGCTTATGGCACAGATCGGAAGCTTCGTTCCTGCCGAAAAAGCGAACATCGGTATTGTTGACCGTATTTTTACCCGTGTGGGAGCTTCCGACGATCTGGCAAGCGGCCAGAGTACCTTTATGGTGGAGATGACGGAGGTTGCCAACATTCTTCGAAACGCTACATCCAAAAGCCTTTTGATCCTGGATGAGATCGGCCGCGGAACAAGTACCTTTGACGGTCTGTCCATTGCCTGGGCAGTGATCGAGCATATCAGCAATACCAAGCTCTGCGGAGCCAAGACTCTTTTTGCCACCCATTATCATGAGCTGACAGAGCTGGAAGGAAAGATTCCGGGAGTCAACAACTACTGCATTGCAGTTAAGGAAAAAGGGGACGATATTGTCTTTCTTCGAAAGATCGTAAAAGGCGGCGCAGATAAGAGCTACGGTATTCAGGTAGCCAAGCTTGCAGGGGTTCCGGATTCTGTTATACAGAGGGCAAAGGAACTGGTAGAGGAATTAAGCGACGCAGATATTACAGCTGCAGTCAAAGACCTGACAGCGCCCAGGAAAAAAACAAAAATCGTCTATGACCAGGTGGATATGGCACAGATGTCTTTGTTTGATACAGTACAGGATAACGACATTATTGAGGAAATCAAAAATCTCGATATGGGAAATATGACGCCCATCGAGGCCTTGAACACTTTATACAATCTTCAGAACAAGATTAAGAACAGATGGTGAGAAACGTGAGAAAAATTGCAGTTTTAGACCAGCATACCATTGATAAGATCGCTGCCGGCGAGGTGGTGGAGCGTCCTTCCTCCGTTGTGAAGGAGCTTGTGGAAAACGCCATCGACGCAGGGGCAACAGCCGTCACTGTGGAAATCGCAGAGGGCGGAAAAAAATTAATACGTATTACAGACAATGGCGGGGGTATGGAAAGAGAGCAGATACCCCTGGCTTTTTTGCGCCATGCCACAAGTAAGATCGAGAAGGTGGAGGATCTGGAGCACATTGCCTCTCTGGGCTTTCGAGGAGAAGCCTTATCCAGTATTGCCGCGGTCTCTCAGGTGGAGCTTATCACTAAGACGCCCACTGCCATCAGCGGCGTGCGCTATGTGATCAATGGCGGAAAAGAAGAAACTCTGGAAGACATGGGAGCGCCGGACGGCACGACCTTCCTTGTGCGGAATCTTTTTTACAATGTTCCGGCGAGAAGCAAATTTCTGAAATCCGACACAACGGAGGGCAACTATATCAGCGCTCTGATGGAGCAGATGACTCTTTCCCATCCGGAGATTTCTTTTAAATATATCCAGAATAAACAGGTGAAGCTTCACACCTCCGGAAATTACAGTGTGAAGGATGTCATCTATCATATATATGGAAGAGACATTACAAAAGCCCTTCTTGACGTCTCCTTTGAGAATGATTTTATGAAAATCCGGGGTTTTGTGGGAAAACCGGAGATTTCCCGTGGAAACCGTACCTTTGAGAATTATTATATCAATGGGCGTTATGTAAAAAACAGGATCATATCCAAAGCCATTGAGGACGCTTACAAAGGCTTTCTCATGCAGCATAAGTTTCCCTTTGTTTCTCTCCACATTGAGATGACGGGAAACGATCTGGATGTGAACGTCCATCCCACAAAAATGGAGGTGCGCTTCGCAAGAGCCACCGAAGTTTACGATGCAGTTTACGATACCGTGCGAAAGGCTCTGACAAGAAGGGAAATGATCCCTACGGTGTCTGTGGGAAAAGATGAGCCCAGGGAAAAAAAGCAGATTCTGAAAGCAGGGGCAATCCCGGAGCCTTTTGAGGTAAAAAGAAAAGAACAGATGACAGCGGCTCAGGGCTCTGCGCCTATGGAGCTTCGGGAGGAACAGGTTTACGGCAAAAAGGAGCTGTCACCGAAAAAGGAAGAGCCGCCTCAGATATCCAGAGAGAAGAACCCGGTAAGGGAAAAAGAGGAAGAACTGCAGATTTACAGGAAGAAGGCGCAGTTTTCCAGAGAAGAGGAGCATTTCTTTGAGGGAACCCTGAAAGAACGGGAGGCCCAGGAGCTTGCACAGGCAGAAAAACAGGAGCCTTGTTTGGAAGCCCGGGTGAAAGAGGAAGAAAAGCAGAAGGAGGCTTCTGCAGATACGCCTCCTGTACAGATGGAGCTTTTTGAGGAAAAGCTTCTCTCTCCGGAAGCGCGTATCCGCCATAAGCTGATCGGACAGATTTTTGACACATACTGGCTGGTGCAGTTCGGGGATAATTTCTATATCATCGACCAGCATGCCGCCCACGAAAAGGTATATTATGAACGGTTTGTAAAGGAATTCAGGGAACAGACCATTACGTCCCAGTATATCAGTCCGCCGATGATCGTTTCTTTAAATCTTCAGGAGGAGGCGCTTCTCAATGCAAACAGAAGTTATTTTCGTGATTTCGGATTCGAGATCGAGCCTTTCGGAGGGAAAGAATACTGTATCAGCGCAGTGCCCTCGAACTTATATGGTTTGGGAGAAGAAGAACTTTTTCTGGAAATGCTGGACCATCTGGCAGGAGAAGGGGAAAAGGATGCCTTCGGTATTTTTGCCTCAAGGCTTGCCACTATGGCGTGTAAGGCGGCGGTAAAGGGAAATCACAGGATGTCTTCCCAGGAGGCGGACAAGCTCATCGACGAGCTGTTAACCCTTGAAAACCCTTACCACTGCCCTCATGGAAGGCCTACCATTATTTCCATGACAAAGGCGGAACTGGAAAAGAAATTTAAACGAATTGTTTAGGAGGAAGGCTTATGAAGAAACCCTTGATCGTCCTCACAGGCCCTACTGCTGTGGGAAAGACGAAGCTTTCGATCGCTCTGGCAAAGGCTGTCAACGGAGAGATTATTTCCGCAGACTCCATGCAGGTTTATAAATATATGGATATCGGCTCTGCCAAAATCCGAAAGGAAGAAATGCAGGGAGTCCGCCATTATCTGGTAGACGAGCTGCTGCCTGAGGAGGAATTTCATATTGTGCGCTTTCAGGAGATGGCAAAAGCGGCTATGGAAGAGATTTACGCCAAAGGGAAAATCCCCATTCTCGTAGGGGGAACCGGTTTCTATATCCAGGCGGTGACCAGAGACATTGATTTCACCGAGGGGGAACAGGACGACAGCTACCGAAAGGAATTGGAAGCTCTTGCAGCAGAAAAGGGCAATGTGTATCTCCACAAAATGCTTGAGGAGGTGGATCCGAAAAGCGCAGAGGAGATTCACGCAAACAATGTAAAGCGTGTGATTCGTGCGCTGGAGTTTTACCATCAGAATCAGTCGCCGATCTCAACTCATAACCAGGAGCAGAAGGAGCATACAAGCCCGTATAATCTGGCTTATTTTGTCCTTAATGCTCCCAGGGAGCTTCTCTATGAACGCATTGACAGGCGTGTAGACGAAATGCTGGAAGAGGGGCTTGTGGACGAGGTTAGAGGCTTAAAGGAGATGGGATATCAGAAAGGGATGGTATCCATGCAGGGACTGGGATATAAAGAAATCCTTTCGTATCTGGAGGGAGAATATCCTCTGGAGGAGGCGGTCCGCATCCTGAAGCGGGATACAAGACATTTTGCCAAACGGCAGCTTACCTGGTTCCGCCGCGAGCCCGAGGTGATCTGGGTAAATAAAGACGAATTTGATTACGATGAGCCAAAGGCTCTGGAATATATGCTGAACATCTGCCGAGAAAAAGAAATTTTGTAAATCCGGCAGAATAACAGACGCAAAAAAGAAAGAGTGGTTAGACAAGAACAATGATGAAAGAAATGTACAAACAGCTGGGAATCTCCGAAAAAGTCTATGACTTTGGAAAAACAGTGGAGGATTCCTTAAAAGAAAGATTTGAAGAACTGGATAAAATAGCAGAATACAACCAGATGAAGGTACTTCTTGCCATGCAGAAAAATAAAGTAAGCGAGGAGTGCTTCGGCGCATCCTCCGGTTACGGTTATAACGATTACGGCCGGGACACTTTAGAGCAGGTTTACGCAGATACCTTCCACACAGAGGCCTGTCTGGTGCGTCCGCAGATTGCCTGCGGCACCCATGCCCTTGCCATTGCGTTATTCGGAAATCTCCGTCCGGGAGATGAAATCCTCTCTCCTGCAGGAAAGCCTTACGACACTTTGGAGGAAGTGATCGGCATCCGCCCGTCCAAAGGCTCTCTTGCGGAATATGGCGTATCCTACCGTCAGGTAGAGCTTCTGGAGGATGGAACCTTTGACTATGATGGCATCCGGGAAGCCATCAACGAAAAAACCCGTCTGGTAGAGATCCAGCGCTCCAAGGGATATCAGACCCGCCCTTCTTTTTCCGTGAAACAGATCGGAGAGTTGATTTCCTTTGTAAAGAGTATTAAGCCGGATGTGATCTGTATGGTAGATAACTGCTACGGGGAATTCGTAGATACCATTGAGCCAAGCGATGTAGGGGCAGATATGATCGTAGGCTCCCTGATCAAAAATCCGGGCGGCGGACTTGCTCCCATCGGCGGCTATATTGCAGGTACAAAGGAATGTGTGGAAAACGCATCCTACCGTATGACCTGTCCGGGACTGGGCGCAGAGGTGGGCGCATCCCTTGGCGTAAACCGTTCCTTCTATCAGGGATTCTTCATGGCGCCTATGGTGACTAAAGGTGCGGTAAAGGGCGCAGTCTTTGCAGCCAATATTTATGAAAAGCTGGGATTCCCTGTGATTCCCAACTCTACAGAGCCCCGTAACGATATCATTCAGGCGGTAAGCCTCGGCACACCGGAAGGGCTGATCGCTTTTTGTAAGGGAATCCAGGCGGCAGCTCCCGTTGACAGCTATGTGGATCCGGAACCGTGGGATATGCCGGGGTACGACAGCCAGGTGATCATGGCAGCAGGAGCCTTTGTCCAGGGATCTTCCATAGAGCTTTCCGCAGATGGCCCCATGAAGGAGCCTTATGCCGTTTATTTCCAGGGGGGACTTACCTGGGAACACGCAAAGCTTGGCATCTTAATGTCCTTACAGAAATTAGTGGATAAAAATCTGGTAACCTTATAAGGAGTACGATATGGGAAAAAAGCAGGTCCTCATTACAGGGGGAGGCGCTGCCGGCCTGACGGCGGCTGTTTTTGCAGCCAGAAACGGCGCTGCAGTTACGGTTCTGGAGCAAAATGAAAAGCCGGGGAAAAAAATCTGTGCCACAGGAAACGGGAAATG
>DXXQ01000167.1 GCA_019416265.1 Clostridiales bacterium
GGGAGATGATTTCTTTTGCAATGCATAACCCCAGACCGAAATGTGCCTTATCGTTTCTGGAATCCTGGGCACGGTAGAAACGCTGAAAAATGGTCTTTCTCAATTCCTCCGGGATACCGGGGCCATTGTCTGCCACTGAAATCAGGAAATGACTTTCATTTTCTGCCAAAGAAAGGGTGACAGTTCCTCCCTGGGGAACGTAGCTCATGGCATTGTCCAGGAGAATGCTCAGAACCTGGCTGATTCTTGCAGGGTCACAGAAACAGGGGGGAAGGGAAGCATCCGGAAGCTCCACCTGAAACCGGAGCTGCTTTTGGGTCATCAGGGAATCGTATTTTTCGTAGGTGTCCAGAACCAGGGTATCCAGCTCACAGGGAACCGGCAGCATTGTCCAGGAATGGTTGTCTGCATTGGCAAGGGAAAGCATATCGTTTACAAGCCGAGACATTCTGGTACCTTCTTTTTCGATGAGGCTGAGGAAATGGGGCTGATCCCCGGGTTCTGCTTTTTTCAGGGCAGAGATTCCGGACAGGATTACTGCAAGGGGAGAGCGGAGTTCATGGGAGGCAGCGGCAATGAACTGTGTCTGCTTTTTCTGATTTTCTTCAAGAGGAAGGATCATTTTTTTTGTGAAAAACCAGGAAAAGATACCGAGAGCTGCAATAGCCGCCAGGACTGCTCCTGCGAAAAAAAGCCTCTGGGCGGCAAGCTGGCTGTTAAGGGAATCCAGAGGATAGAGGATAATGACGCTTAAGGTTCCCTGCTTTTTCGGGATCAGGGCAGTGGCTGCGTAATAGGGAGCCATTTTAAAATAGGCAGTCTTTGTGATTACATTTCCTGTGGTGGTAAGATCAAGTCCCTGGGTGTCTTTTGAAATTTTTGCCGCTTTTTCCATAGCATCGGAAACAGTGTCACTGGGATTCAGCTTCTGAAAATACAGGGGATTTCCGTTATCTCTGATATCGATGTGCAGTCCGTAGGCATTTTCTGTTTTCTGGATCCACTGATGGGAAATGAGAGTCTGGTTTTCCAGATGGGCAATGCAGGAGCTTGCATTATCCCGAAAGGAGGTATAGGTGTTTTCCCTTGTGCCTTTCTCAGAGATAAACAGGCAGGCAAGGGTCATGAGAATCAGGATCGTACTTGTAATAAAGGTGGAAAAAATAGTCATCTGTATATGAAATCTGCGAAACATAGGTATCTCCTTTGCTGAATGTGATGGATGTATCTTAACAGGCTCAGTATAACATGGAAATCTATAAATAAAATCTAAAATTAAGAATTTTTACAGAGAAGATAGAGAAAGATGTGATATGATACAAACAGAAAGTTTGCTGACAGGACTGCCCTTTTTGAGGCAGAGTTCTGATACAGGGAAAAGAAAGGCGGTTTTACTTTGAAGATATTGTTGATCGAGGATGACAGGGATCTGGCTGAGTCCATGAAATTTCAGCTTGAAAAAGAAGGATTTGAGACCGATGTCTGCACAGACGGAGAGGAGGGGCTTTACTATATGCAGGAAAAAGCCCACGATCTCGTGATTCTGGACAGGATGCTGCCGTCTATGGATGGGGTTTCTGTTTTGAAGGCTGCGCGAAATGCCCATGTGTCCACGCCTGTGATCATGCTCACGGCTCTGGGGGAACTCAATGACAGACTTACAGGCTTAAACGGCGGTGCAGATGATTATATGGTGAAGCCCTTTGCTTTTTCTGAGCTTCTTGCCCGCATCCGTTGTATTCTCAGGCGGCCGGGAAACTGGGAAGCAGCTTCGCTGTTAAGTCTTGGAGACATCTGCTTTAATCCGGAAGACAACCGGTTAAAGGGAAATGGGAAAGAATGTACCCTGTCGAAACGGGAGGGGGAGCTTCTGGAAGTATTTCTGCGTAATCCCGGGCAGACCTTGCCCAGAAGTGTGCTTCTGAACCGGGTATGGGGACTGGAAAGTGATGTGGAAGAAGGAAATCTTGATAATTACATTCACTTTCTCAGGAGGAGACTGAAAACAGTGGAGAGTACGTTAAATCTCAGAACTGTGAGAGGCGTAGGCTATGTGATGGAAGTATATAAATAAAAAAGAGGAAAAAACAGTTTTGTATCTGAAAAAGGGAGTGCCCCAATATTGGGACGCTCCCTTTTCGGATGGATTATTCAGATAAATATAAATTGACTTCCTGTGTAATGGCGCTGACCGCTTCCTCCAGAGAGATATCTCCGTCAATGTAGCGGGTTCCTGCATCAAGGACTGCATTCTGAACAATGGAGTTGTCCTTGGATGGGATGGTGAGGGTTTTGCCCAAATCAATGATTTCCTTTGCCGTTTCCTCGGAAGGAAGGCAGATTTCCAGCTCCACATATTCTCCTGTTTCATTGTTTTCGCTTGAGGTAAAGCTGATAGCTTTGCCCGGAGTTCCCTGGGTCCAGTAATTTACATCCTCATAGATAGTTCTGTTTACAGGAAGACCGACTTCTGCGCCAAGCTTCTGGCCTTCTTCGCTGAAGAGGAAGGAGAGGAATTCCTGTGCAGCCTCTTTATTTGTGGACTTAGCGCTGATTCCTATGATCTGCTCAGGATAGAAAGTATTTTTGCTCTGCCCGTCCCAGAGCTTGATGCCAAGAGAAGAATCTGCTTTATTTACAGAGTCCACATAGCTGAGATCAGAAGGAGAAAACAGACCTCCGAATCCAGCCAGAAAATTTCCTCCGAGAATGCTTATAACAGAGCCTCCGATTCCCATATCGTGTCTGCTGTATTCTGAGGAAAGGGAAGCGAAAGAATCTTCTCCGTATTCGGCAATTAATTCTTTTACAACATCTGCACTGGTCTGATAAATCCGGTTGCTGTCTTCCAGGAAGGAGGCAACGGATTCACTGTCCAGAGTACCGTCCTCTTTGATCCATGCAGGCATATTTACATCTGTAAGACATTTTAAAAGTAAGGCGGGCTTCATGGCAGAGTAGGAGAAAAGATGGAAGGCTTTATACTCGTCCTTGTGTGCTTCTGCCAGGTCGGCCAGGGAAGTCAGGTCTGTGACAGAGTCGATTTCCTCCTTTTTGCCCTGAAGCAGAGGGATGGCGAATTTCACAGGCATTGCATAGATTTTTCCATCCTCGCCTGTGTAGGCATCCTTTATATTATCAAGAAGGTCTGCCTCTGAGAAAAGTCCGCTGATGTCTTCCAGAAGTCCCTTTTCAATATAGGTATCCTCAGGAAGTCCGTCCAAAAGCAGAAGGTCAGGTCCCTTGCCTGCCATGATTTCAGTGTTCAGAACCTTGACAGCGTCGGAAGAGGTAAAGGAATCGTCTCCGCTCATTCCTGTCTGGATATTGAGATAGATATCCGGATATTTTTTCTGGAAGACCGTTGCCGCCTGCTTCAGAAGACTGCTCTCATTCAGCGTATAGATTTTTAACTCTGTGCCCGGCACAGCAGAAGTATTGGGGTCATAGGTGTATTTGTAAATGAATCCCCGGGATGCTGACTCAGAACTGTAATCCACGCCTGTAAGATAGAAGCTTCCGTCTTTGTCACGTTCCAGACCTGTAAAGCCGATGGCAGGAGAACTGATGGAGTTCAGGCTTCCGTCAATGAGCTGCTCCACAGTATTTCCCCCTTCTGCATAACGGTACAGCCCTGTGGAATCTACATAGAAAAGACTTGTTTCATCGTCTCCGTCAGTGAAAGCAAAGGGAACGGTGGAGGTGTTTGTCAGTTCCAGATTTCCGGGATTGGAGCTCATCTGGGTGGTGAGAGCATCCATATTGTCTACCGGCTTACCTGTTTCCAGATCATAATAGTGAACCGTTCCGTCAATAGTCACAGTCAGATATTTTCCGGAAGTGCCGAAGCATTCGGAATGACCGCCTTTTTCGTAGTGATTTACAAGGGTGCCGTCTATGTCAAATTCCATAATTCCGTTGGAAATCGGCTGGAGCAGAATGGTATTTTTGGCGGTAAAATCACTGATGAAAATATAGTCGTCCTTTAAGGAAGCGCTTAAATCCAGTTCCCGGATTTCTCCTTCCGGAGAAAGATAGAAATAACGGTTGGGCAGCGCGTCCTCTTGATTTTCGGAAGAAGGGTAACCTATAAAGAAAATACCGCCGTCAGAGGCAAGGGCGGAAGCCGGGAAGTAGTAGCTGGCTTTTTCAAGACCGAGAAGCTCTGCAGCAGGCTTGCCCTCACTCCATGTTTTACCCTGATCCTGAGATTCTGCCATACAGAGAGTGAAATCCTTGTTTTCGTAAAGAATTCTGTATACGCCGGAATCAAGAATCTTAAATTTTTTGATACTGCCCGCATCCTCAGGTACGGAGATCGTCTCCTCCAGATAGCGTCCCATTACTTTTTCTTCAGAGGCTGCGGCTTCTGCAGGTTCAGATGATTTGGAGACGCTGTTATCGGAACCCTTGTCTGCCGCGTTGCTCTGACATCCGGAAAGACTCATTCCCGCCAGGGCAACGGCTGCTGCGAAAGCAGCTCCTCTGGTAAATTGTTTATTCATATGCATACTGCATCCTCCTGTTCTGATTCTTATTTTACATATAACTGCGAAGAGGTTCAACAGTTAAGATGCTTATAGGATAACAGTGCTTTCTCTAAACTTCCTCTAAACAAACGAAAGAATTTCTTAAGAATTTTTGCTTAGAGATTTCTTAGAGATGGCTGTGGTATGGTAAGAGAG
>DXXQ01000168.1 GCA_019416265.1 Clostridiales bacterium
CACTATAGTTCTTTGGTGCACAAAGTTTTTTTCTTTTAATTTATCTTTCTTTGCCCGGCGAAGTCTGATATAATTAGAATGTTATCAAAAATCTATTCTTACTTTATTTAAAGGACTTTATGCGTATGAAAAAAAAATATAATATACCGCTGAATTTCAGGGAACGGAGTAATTCCAAGATCAGCCTGATCAGTTCTATTGCCGTACTTGCTGTGCTTTTTCTGATTTTTAATCAGATGGACTACAGTCTTGTGCGGAAGCCGGAAAAAGAGGCTGCTGAAGCTGCAGCCATCCAAAAAAAGAAAGCTGAGGAAGATGCAGCCAAGCCTGCGGTAAGTAAGGCAACTATTCTCGCAGTGGGAGATAATCTGTATCACACCAGCCTTATGGAATCCGGTCAGTATGAATCCGGCCAGTGGGATTACAAACATGTATATGCCAATCTGAAAAATCAGATTCAGGCGGCAGATCTGGCAATCGTCAATCAGGAGACAGTCTTCACCACAGACCATGACAGCATCAGCAGTTATCCTGCTTTTGCAACACCTACGGAAGTGGGAGACGCTCTGGTGGACGCAGGCTTCGATGTTGTCACTTCCGCCACGAATCACATCGATGATTTCGGCTATGACAATCTTGCCCAGACCCTTGAATTCTGGAAAAACAATTATCCGGACATCACCCTGCTTGGCATCCACGATTCCCAGGAGGATGCGGACACTGTCAAGGTTCGGGAAGTAAACGGAATTAAGATCGCCTTTCTGAATTACACCTACGGAACCAACAGCGGGAATGCCGCAATTGAAGGCAAACCCTATATGATCGATATTTTTGACAAAGATAAGGTCACTGCAGATATCAAAAAAGCCAAAGAACAAAGCGACTGCATTATCGTCTGCGCTCACTGGGGCAAAGAAGACGAAACGATGCCCAATGAATACGAAAAACAGTGGACGGCATTTCTTCTGGAGCAGGGCGTCGATGTTGTGATCGGCGGCAATCCCCATGTGCTCCAGCCATACGGACGTATCTTTGACGATTCCGGAAACAGTATGCTGGTTTACTACTCTCTGGGCAACTTCGTCACAGGACAGGAAAGTCTGAATAAGCTTCTTGGAGGCATGGCTTCCTTTACTATCCAAAAGACCGTTAAAGACGGGGAAGCAAGTGTAGAAATCCTGACACCGGAGCTGACTCCTGTTGTTATGCACTACGATACGGCAAACGGAGAATTCGGGCCTTATCTGCTGGACGATTATACAGAAACTCTTGCTTCCAGTCACAGTGTAAGGGATATTATCGGGGAAGAATTCAGCCTTTCCAATCTGAAAAATAAATTTGATGAGATTATGTCCATGAATGTGAAGCCATCCACAGGAACGAACCTCCTCAATGTGAAATTTGACTGGGACGGAAATATGATCGATAAAACATCCGGCGATATTATTGAAGATACGGAATCCATTCAGGCATGGCAGTATTACGAACAGCTTAATTCCGGAGATTCTGACCAGTCCGAAGGTTCTGAGGATTCCGGAAGCTATGAAGATTCCGGCGAAGGAGACTATTCTGAGTAACAGGATTTCTTTTAAATTCAAATAGCAAAAATGCTGACTTCCCATCATCACCGGGAGCCAGCATTTTTTTAATTACTTTCTTCTTATTTGATTCCAAATATTTTCTTCGCATTTTCCTCAGTGACTGCGATAACCTCTTCCGGAGTAACACCTTTCAGTTCTGCGATCATCCGGGCTACATATGGAAGATTCAGAGAGGAATTGCGTTTTCCCCGGTTTGGCTTAGGCGCCAGATAAGGGCAGTCTGTTTCCAGTACAAGCTGGGAAAGAGGTGCGTATTTTACAACCTCTTTTAATTTTTTTGCATTTTCGAAGGTAACAACACCACCGATTCCAAGAGAAAGCCCCATTTTCAGATACTCCGCCGCAATCTCCTTACTGTAGGAAAAGCAGTGAATAATTCCGCCGTACATACCGCCCTGCATATATTCTTTCACAATAGTAAGCGTATCTTCTGCCGCCTCACGGCTATGGATGATAAAAGGCATTTTTTTCTCCCTTGCAAGATCCATCTGGGCGCGAAACCACTTCTGCTGAATAAGATGCTCTTCTTTCTCCTTGTGCCAATAGTAATCCAGTCCAATTTCTCCGATGGCAACTGCTTTTTCGTGATCTGCCATGCGGCTGACTTTCCCAAGAACCTCTTCCGTCATCTCTCCTGCATCGTCCGGATGAACGCCCACCGCTCCGTAAATAAACGGATATTTTTCCATAAGGGCAATGGTATTATCCAGACCATCAATGGATGCGCAGGAGTTTACGATCGTACCGATCCCCCCAGCCTCCATAGATGCAAGAAGCTCTTCTCTGTCTTCATCAAAAGCATCGTCATCATAATGTGCATGTGTATCAAAAATCATCTGTCTGTCTCCTGTTGTTCTCTTTTATTTTCTTGCGCAGTTGGACGCTTCTCCTGTAAGAATTTCAATTCCGTGTCCAAGAGCATCTATAATATATTCCAGACTTTCTCTTACTGCCTTCGGGCTTCCGGGCAAATTGATAATCAGAGTCCCTTTTCGGATTCCCGCTGTGGCGCGGCTTAACATGGCCCGTTTCGTAATGGTCATACTGTAGGCGCGCATAGCCTCCGGAATTCCCGGTACACGGCGTTCGATGATATCCTCTGTCGCCTCCGGCATTACGTCTCTCTGGGAAAATCCGGTGCCTCCTGTTGTAAGGATCAGCTCCGCAGCGCCTCCGTCTGCAATTTCAGCCATTCTTCTGGAAAGCATATCCCTGTCATCGGGCAGAATCTCCATAAGTACCGTTTCATAGCCTGCTTTTTCTGTAATCTCGCGGATAACGGGACCGCTTAAATCTTCTCTTTCTCCTCTGTATCCTGTATCACTTGAAGTAATAATCGCAACTCTTTTCATAGGTAAACCCTTCTTTCTTATTCTTTATCTCTGAAATGGAAATCTCCGCTCTTTCCCCCTGTTTTTTCGACCAGATGGATATCAGACATGACCATATGCTTGTCAATGGCCTTGCACATATCATAAATTGTCAGAAGGGTGATCTGCACTCCTGTCAGAGCTTCCATCTCTACGCCTGTTTTTCCTTCTGTCTTAACTGTACAAAAAGCCCGGATAATTCCGGCAGCTTCGTCCAGCTCATAGTCTACGGAGCACTTCTGAATCGGCAGCGGATGACACATCGGCACCAGATCCGAGGTGCGCTTCACAGCCATAATTCCGGCTACACGCGCTACGCCGAGAACATCGCCTTTTTTTACAGAACCGCCCTTTACAGCAGCCATAATCTCTTCTCCTACATGGATTTCTCCTGCGGCAACAGCAGTGCGGTATGTAACATTTTTCCCGGAAACATCCACCATCACTGCGTTTCCGTCTTTATCGAAATGAGTAAAACCTTCGCTCATGATCCTCCTCCTTCTTACATTGCAAAATACTCAATTCTTAACAGAATCTTTCTCAATTTTAGCATTCACCTGATATAATAGCAAGCCTGTGACTGGGAAAGTTGTGTGAACTATGAATATTCGTTACTGTTCATTCCCAATGTCAGTTAGTTAAGCTGAAAGGTTAAATTCCATGTGTGGGGTCTAACCATAATATTGAAAATTTTCTAAAAGAGGTTGACAGACTTCCACTAATGTGTTCTCCTTGAGTTGTAAATATGGTCTTTTCAATTCAAGAAGGAGATAGAACGAATGGCATACAGATACTGGGAATTGGAAAAAATAATAGACGGATTCAGCTATCAGGATGGAGGACCAGACGAAGATGATATGATTATAATTCGCGAAAATGAATGGGCAAATTCGGTAGGGGGAAGATTTCGTGCGCCTTTGAAGGATTTGGACAGCCACATAAAGTACATCAATGAAAGAAGGCTGGAAGATGCAATTGTCCGGGTAAATGATCTTTCCTTTTTGGAGCAATGTCCAACAGTGAACTACTCGGTAATTGAATTGCCGAGCATCTAGTTGCAAGGCTGTGCCTTGCAGTTCTAGTGGTGTGTCCATAAC
>DXXQ01000169.1 GCA_019416265.1 Clostridiales bacterium
GTATTACAATACAATATGATACATCCTCTCTGTGATGTACACAAAACTTTTTACAGTATAAAGGAGGCGTAATTCTATGAATCAGAAGTTCAAAAAATTAACTGCAATTTCCCTGGCAGCCTTATTAGGACTTACTGCTGCACCTGCTTCAGCTTTTGCCCAGAGCTTTACAGAAATTGAACAAGCGTCCCTCACCGATGCAATCTCAGCTCTTGCCCAACAGTACGCACAGAGCTTTGAAGAGTTCGAGGCTTTACAGTCCGGCATTCACGAGGATATGACTCTCACCCTGGACGACGCCGGACGCTCTCTTCTCGGCTTTTTCTTTCCTGTGGATATTTCCTGGTTTAAGGACGTACGTCTCTCTGCCGATATTTCCATGGAAGAAAACGCTCAGTTTATGACTGCCGGCGTTTATATAAACGACACGAAAATTTGTACTCTGGAATATTTCTTTGATCTGGAAAATCTGGAAATCTATATGAGGATTCCTGAGCTTCGGGAAGGTTACATCAAGGTTGATTACGAGGAAGCCCTGAACCAGCAGAAAACCATGCTGGAACAGCAGCAGGAATCCATGGAAGAAAGCGGCGAGATCAGCCAGGCTGCAGAAGACGCTTTGGAATCCATGGAAAATTCCGCATTTTCCGATCCGGAATTTATAAAGGAATATATGAAGTTCCTGACCAATCTTCCGGAATATATGCCGGAAGCAGCCACAACAGAGACGATCCTCAACAGATATTCTTCCATTCTCTTCGACCATATCCGCAATACAGAGGCTTCCGAATCAGAAATCCTGGATTTTTCAGGAATCTCTGAGGAGTGTACAATATACGAAGGAACCCTCTCTCAAACAGACGCGCAGTCCTTCCTGAAGGAAGTGGTCGATACAGCCAAATCTGACGAAGAGATCAAAGAAATCCTTAACGCTCTGGATGACAGCCTTTATGAAAGCTTCATGGATGCGCTTAAGGATACATCCGAAAATTTAAATGAGGAGCTTGAAGATGACGGTTCCTATATTTCCGCAAAGGCATGGGTTACAGCGGATGACAAGGTTGTAAGACGTTCCCTTACCCTGAATGAGACAGACGAAATCATTCCTGTTTATGACTGGATGCGGATCACCGATGAAAACCGTGTTTACAGTTCCCTGAGCATCGGCCCTGAGGACGAAGGCTTCCAAATCAGCGGAGATGGCGTCATAGAAAACAATATTCTTTCCGGACAATGGGTTCTCAAAACCGGTTCCGGAGACTATGATGCAGAAAGCGGCGAGGTTCCCGCTCAGGCAGACTGGATCACCATCAACGTAAACAGTTATGATACCACTGCTGTGAAAAACGGCTGTTTCAAGGGAAGCTACAGTTTCGGATTCCCTTCTGTTCTCAGCGCAGAGGCATCTCCTGAAGAAAATGCCGCCAATAACCCTCTGGCAAGCTTCCTGCTCCTTCTTGATATTGATTCTGACAGAGACAGCGGAAACGTTTCTCTCAGCCTCACAAACGAGGGCGTATCTCTTGGAAGCATCAATATTGGAGCTAACCTTGGCGTCACTGTAGAAAAACCTGATTTCGCAGACCTTACAGAGGTATATGACAGCATGGATGAGGCAGCCATGAACGAATATATGTCAGGAATTACTCTTGACACCATTTTGAACAATCTGGTAGAATCAGGTATGCCTGAGGAGCTTCTTATGCAGCTTCTCACAGGCGGTACCGCGGAAGAAGAAGCCCTGCCGGAAGAGGAGATGAATCCGGAGGCAGCTTCCTGAATCTTCCAGGCTGTTCTGCCTGAATATTACTAAGAAATAAGGAACGGAACACAAATGAAAATGAAAACTGATCTGGGAGCGGACTCTGTCCGTTCCCTTGTTTTGCGGTTGGCAGTCCCGGCAATGATTGCACAATTTGTCAATGTTTTATACAGCATTATCGACCGTATGTATATCGGTCACATCCCGGGAGACGGGGCTGTCGCTCTTGCAGGCGTAGGCGTCTGCGGCCCCATTGTTACTCTCCTCTCCTCCTTTGGAACCCTGGTGGGACTTGGAGGCTCCATCCTCATGGGGATCCGCCTTGGTGAAAAAAATTATCAGAAAGCAAGAAAGATTCTTTCCAACTCCTTCCTGCTTTTGTGCGTTTTCTCCCTGATCCTCACCGTAAGCTTCCTTCTTTCCAAGGATGCTCTGCTGATGTGGTTTGGGGCAAGTAAAGAAACCTTTCCATATGCAAATACCTATATGACCATTTATACAGCAGGTACTTTTTTCGCACTGATGGCGGCAGGACTGAATTATTTCATCAACTGCCAGGGCTTCCCGATTTTCGGTATGGCCACGGTGCTGATCGGAGCTGTCACAAACATCATTCTGGATCCAGTTTTTATTTTCGGATTCCACATGAATGTGGCAGGCGCCGCAATCGCCACTGTCATCTCCCAGATGGCCTCCTGCGCCTTTGCTCTGTGGTTTCTCTTCGGCAAAAAGGTTCCTGTCAAAATCACCTTCGGGCAGTATAGTATCCGGCAGATGGTTCAGATCATTTACCTTGGTCTTTCCCCCTTCCTGATCCTTGCAACTGACAGCCTGATCCTGATTGTAATGAATTCCGTACTTCAGAAATACGGCGGCCCTTCCCAGGGAGATATGCTCATTACCTGCGCAACCATCGCGCAGAGCTATCTGCTTTTGATCACCTCGCCTATGATCGGAATCAGCGGCGGTACCCAGGCCATTTTAAGCTACAACTACGGAGCCAGACAGTCTGCCCGGGTAAAATCTGCAGAGAAGCATATCCTGCTTCTTATGCTTGCTTTTACATCAGTCATGTTCCTGATCTCCCGGTTTGCTCCCCAGTATTTCGTCCGTCTGTTTACCTCAGACCCCAAATACATGGATTTTTCCATCTGGGCAATCAAGACCTACACCCTGATGATCATTCCGCTGAGTTTCCAGTACGTTTTCGTAGATGGCCTCACAGCTCTGGAGCGGACGAAAACAGCCCTGGGACTTTCCGTTTTCCGAAAATCCCTGTATGTGATCTGTACGATCCTCCTTCCCTACTTCTTCACTGCCCAGTCTGCCTTCTACGCAGAACCCATCAGTGATGTAGTCAGCGCCGCTTTATCCACGGTTGTATTTCTTCTGGTGATCAACCGTCATCTGGACAAGCGGGAAAACACACCTGCTACATAAGCTCAAAAAAACAAAAATGCTGTTATGAATTCTGTATTGTTTTCATAACAGCATTTTTTATATTCTATTACACTATTTATTAAGATAAGAATAAATCCCGGAAGACAGGTTTTTTATTCCGTTAACCCCGCTGTATTCATCTGTCTCTGCAAAAATACAGACAACATATGTCGTCTTTTTGCCGTAAACAATCGCTACGTCATTTTGACAGCTTGAATTTTCCCCTGTTTTATTTGCACATTTCACACCATAGGGAAGGCCGGCCGGAATTTTCCAGCGTCTTGTCTGTTTCAGAAGAAGATTGAGCATTTCTTTTGAATACTTTTCAGATACGCACTCTCCTCTGTATATTTTTTCCAGCAAAATCCCCGCATCTCTGGCAGTGGTAAAATTACTTTTTCCGTCAGAAGCAAAACAGGACGACGATGGATGCAGTGTGGAATGTGATTCTGTATTCTTACATCCCAGCGCCTTTATATTTTTATTTACTTTTTTGCAGCCGTCCAGAAAACTGCCTTTTTTGCTGTGTTTTCGGGTGAGGGAGTTGTATGCCTCGTTACTGCTTACAGTGATCATACTGTTTAACAGACTGTTTACTGTTTTATCCTGTTTGATCTCTCCCTTTTTAATGCTGCTGTAAGTGGATGCCATGGTAAAAAGCTTGATCACACTGGCCGGCTTCATACGCTTCTCATTGATGGAAAGGATATCTCCTGTTTTCAGGTCTTTCACATAAACAGACCAGCTTCCTCTGTACCCGTCTATGGTTGACTTGATGCTTTTTTTCAGACCGCTCAGTTTCACTTCATTTTTTTTGCATTTGTGCCCATCGCAGTCCACATAGAAGCCGTCGGGTGTTTTCATATTTTTGGCAACAAGTCCTGTGTCCAGCAGATAGTACCCTTTTACCCACCGGTTTACATATTTCTTTCCGGTATCCGAAATATAATATTTATTGCCTTTAAATG
>DXXQ01000017.1 GCA_019416265.1 Clostridiales bacterium
CCATTTTAGGAATTCTCAGCATGGATCTGACCAGAGTCCTGACAGTAGACTGTCATGGAGAGAGTGCTGAATTTAACCGCACTCTCAAGAAATTTGCAGCATCATAACAGGCATTTGGGCTGCATATGAACAACGTAAAAAACAGATACGATATGGAAATGACTTAACCCCCGCGACATCTCAGGATTCCATACGTACCTGTTTTTTTTTCGTGTTTATATTTACAGGATTATAGGGAAAACTACTGGAAGAAACTGCTTTTTTTTGGTAGAATAGCGGTAGCGTGACGAAAAAGAGGAGGTTATGTAATGAAGGTAAGCCGTATAGAACATATGTGTGAAGGAAACGGACATGTGATTATAAAAGAAATCCTGGAAGGCGAACAGCTGAACGGGAAATGCGGTCTTTATGCAGAGGTGACCCTGGAGCCCGGATGCTCTCTGGGCTATCACGAGCACCACGGGGAAAGCGAAACCTATTATATCATTCAGGGGCAGGGAGAATATAACGACAATCATGCATACCGCCCTGTGAAGGCAGGAGATATCACCTTTACCCCATCCGGAAAGGGACACGGACTTGCAAATACGGGAAATACAGATCTTGTATTTATGGCATTGATTATATTAGACTGAGAATAACGGAACGGAGAAGACTATGTATAGAGAAACAGCAGAAAAATTACTGGAATTTATCAAAAAAAGCCCAACAGCTTTTCAGGCGGTGGAAACAATGAAAACCCGTTTTTCAGAGGAAGGGTTTACGGAATTAAGAGAAGAAGACCACTGGAAGATCAAGGCAGGAGGAAACTACTTTGTTACCCGAAACAACTCAGCCCTGATTGCTTTTTCCATTCCGGAAGAGGGAGGAGATTCTTTCCGCATTATGGCAAGCCACAGCGATTCTCCTGCCTTTAAGATCAAGGAAAATCCGGAGATGAATGTGGAAGGGGCATATGTGAAGCTGAATGTGGAAAAATACGGCGGTATGCTTCTTTTTCCGTGGTTTGACAGACCCCTTTCCGTTGCCGGCCGTCTGATCGTAAAAGAAGAGGGAAAAATCTGTGAAAAGCTGGTGAATGTGGACAGGAATCTTTTGATGATTCCCAGCCTTGCCATCCATATGAACCGGGATGCCAACGAGAGCAGCAAGCTCAGTGTGCAGAAGGAGCTTCTGCCTCTTTTCGGCGGCAGTGAAAGCAAGGGAAAATTTATGAAGACCATTGCACAGGAGGCGGGAACCACAGAGGAAGCCATTCTCGGTCATGATCTCTTTTTATATGACAGGGATCCCGGGATTTTGTGGGGAGCAGAAGAGGAATTTATTTCATCTCCCCGCCTGGATGACCTCCAATGTGCATTTTCCTCTATGGAAGGCTTTCTCAGAGCAGACAGAAAAGAGCACATTGCCGTTCACTGTGTTTTGGACAATGAAGAGGTGGGAAGCTCTACGAAACAGGGAGCAGCGTCCACATTCCTGAAGGATACGCTGACAAGGATTAATCTCTGTCTTGGCAGAACCCAGGAGGAATACATGATGGCTCTTGCAAAGAGCTTCATGGTATCTGCAGACAATGCCCACGCTCTTCATCCGAATTACGGGGAGAAGGCAGATGTTGTCAACCATCCGGTGTTAAACGGCGGAATTGTGATCAAATATAATGCCAATCAGAAATACTGTACAGACGGAGTTTCCGCAGCAGTCTTTAAAGACATCTGTAAGGAAGCAGGGGTGAAGTGCCAGACGTTTGTCAACCATTCTGACGTTGCCGGCGGCTCCACACTGGGAAATATCTCCAATACACAGGCAGCCATGAACACTGTGGACATCGGACTTCCGCAGCTTGCCATGCATTCTTCCTATGAGACTGCAGGGGTAAGGGACACGGAAAGCCTGATAAGAGCTGCAGCCGTGCTGTTTAAATAGGAGGAAAAAGTGGAAAAAAAGGCAGTATTCTTTGATGCAGACGGAACGATCTGCGACATAAAAAAAGGAGTGCCGCAAAGCGCGATCAGAGCGGTGGAAGAGCTTACGGCAAGGGGACATGAGGCATGGCTGTGTACAGGGAGAAGCCGTGCATTTGTACCCTGGTATCTGGAGCAGATCCCTTTTACAGGAATGATCAGCGCCTGCGGAGCTACAATAGAAAAGAACGGCGTCCGCCTGTTTAATAAAGAAGTTTCTCCCCGGACTGCCAGACATTCGGCAGAGGTTCTGCGCAGATACGGTCTGGTTCCTATTATGGAGGGAGCAGACTTTATGTATTATGATAAGGAAGAATATACTCCGGAGATCAACTGGTACAGAGAACTCATAGATGAGGCTCTCGGAGATAAATGGCGTCCTATCAGGGGAAATGAAGACAGGATGCAGATCAATAAGATCAGTGCAAAAATGGTGGAAGGCTGCGATGCGGAGGCGGCATGCAGGGAGCTTTCCCGGTATTATGATGTGATTCGCCATGACAGCGGCTCCGCCCTTGCGGGAACCACCATTGAGCTGGTTCCAAAGGGCTTCAACAAGGCGGTGGGAATTGCGGCAGTATGCAGGATTTACGGAATTCCGTGGGAGAATACGGTAGTGTTCGGAGACAGTAACAACGATCTGGCCATGTTTGAATACGCTGCAGTTAAGGTGGCAATGGGAAATGCCTCACCCCGGATCAAGGAACTGGCTGACTTTGTTACAGCAGATATGTTTCATTATGGAATTCAAAAAGGTCTGGAAAAACTGGGACTGATCGGATAAGGGAGAAAGAGCACAGGGACAGGAGGAAAACAGATTGTTGGAAAAAAGATACGAGGAGGAGCTTCTGGCTCTCCGTCGCCATTTTCACATGTATCCGGAGCTGGCGCTGAAAGAATATGAAACCTCGGGCTATATCCGGGATTATATGGAAAAGCTGGGATATGAGATCAGAGAGGTGGAGCCCACCGGACTGATTGCAGAGCTCCCTGTCCTGAAGAATAAAGAGCGGACTGTGGTGCTTCGTGCGGAAATGGACGCCCTTCCCATTCAGGAAAAAACAGGATTGCCCTATGCCTCCAGGAGGGATGGGTGTATGCATGCCTGCGGACACGACGGGATCCTGGCAGTTGTTCTTATTCTGGCGAAGCTGGCGGCAAAGGCGGGAGAAGAGTTTCCGGTGAGACTGAGGATTCTGTTTGAGCCAGCCGAAGAAATCGGAGAAGGCGCAAAGAGAATGCTGGCAGCAGGGGCACTGGAGAATGCAGATGCCTTTGTAATGTTTCATTTTGCCGGGGACCAGAAGCTTGGAATGGCGGTTCATGAGGGACAGGCCTCTTCTATGATCGGAAGCATGGAGATCCATGTACATGGAAAATCCAGCCACTGGTGCGAGGCGCAGAAGGGAATTGACGCCATTTATGCCGCAGCCCGTGTGGTGACTGCCATCCATGAGGCCAACAGAGACTACCGGGGAAAAGGAAAGCAGCTGGTTGGAGTGGGGGCTGTCCATGGGGGAGAGTACGCCAATATTATTGCGGACCATGTTGTGATGAACGGAAATATCCGGGCTACAAGAGAAGAGGATTTCTATGGGCTGAAAAGCCTTCTGGAAAAGAAATTCAGAGAGATCGAAGGGGAGACAGGGACGAAAATCGAGATGCTGTTTCCAAAGGAGCCGGTGCTTGCATTTGCCAATGACCGGGAGCTTACAAGAATTGCCCGGGAGGTGGGAACTGAGATTTTCGGAGAGCGGTTCCTTCTGGAAGGGGAGGATGAGCTGTTTCTTTCCGGAGATAACGCATACCGCTATTTTTTGCAGACAAGAGGAATTTTCCTTGTTTTTCTCGCAGGGATAGAAGGGGAGGATCATCCTCTTCACCATCCAAAGTTTATGATAGACGAAAGGATTCTGGCTCTGAGCGCAGAAACCCTTTATAAAGTGATCGGGAGGCTTTAGGCCTCCCGTTTTTGTACTGAAAAAGGTCAGATCAATCCAAGGCTTCTGCAGAGGAACAGCCATCCGGTCAGGGTAAAGGAGCTTAAAAGAGTGGTCACCATAATGACTCCGGAGGAAAAAGAGCCGTCATGATCCATGTTTCTGGCCATGACATAGCAGCTTACTGTGCTGGCAGAACCCAGCATGATGATGATCGCTGTCAGCTTGTCCTGTGTGAAGCCGAGAGAGATCGCCATGGGAAGGAAAAGGGCCTCAAAGCCTATGAGCTTTAAAAAAGCACAGGAGGCAGTTGCCCGGACTCTTCCGAAGGCCTGGTGGAAGTTCAGGCTTCCCCCCATTGCCATCAGTCCCAGAGGAGTGGCGATCCGACCGAGGTTGTCAATGGTGCTGTCCAGAAAAACAGGCATCGGAAGGGAAAGAAGGGACCAGATCATACCGGCAAGGATGCCGAGGATGATGGGATTGGTGAGGATCTCTTTACCCGTGGAGATAAGAGCCTTCCTGTCGAATGGTTCCTGACCCGGCTTAAAAAAGGAAAGGACAGTGACTGCCATGATATTATAAAGGGGAACGCTGGCAATGATCATGAGAGGCGCCATTCCTGCGTTTCCGTAAAGATTCTGGATAATGGCAATGCCAAGGATCGCGGCGCTGCTTCTGTAGGAGGCCTGGATGAATTCTCCCTGAATGTCCCGGGGCTTCAGAAAAAAAGAAAGACCTGCGGAGATCGCAATGGAGATCAGGGTTGCGAAAAAGCAGAAGAGAACCATTTTTGTATCCCAGGCTGAGGCGAAATCTGCGCCGGAAATATCCTGGAACAAAAGAGCGGGAAGGGCGGCTCTGAAAACAAATTTATTCATACCGTTTACAAAGGAGTCATTGAATAAGCCCGCTTTTCTGAAAAAACAGCCCAAAAGTAAGGTTAAGAAGATTGGAATTGTTGCATTTAAACAAAAAATCAGATTTTCCATGATAATTTTCCCCTCTAAAAAATGATAATTAGTATTATAATCCATTGCCTGCAATTGTCAAACCTGTTTTTCTGTGGTATTCTAAATCCGTGATAGCGTATGTCACGTTACAATAGGAGGTATCTATGAAATACGGAAAAATCAGAATCGAAGACGGACATTTGATTTTTACCAGACATATGATGATAAATTCCCTCCCCTGCAGCGACATTCTGTGGGCTTATATGAGGAGAGAAGGGGAGGAAGAAATCTCTGAAAGACAGGTCCTTTCCACTTATCTGGTAGTGATTACAAAGCGGAAAAAGAAATATAAATTTGATATGTCAGAGAGGGAGGTACAGGATTGTATCGCTCTTTTAAAGGCGTTGAACCCGGAAATGGCAGTAGGTTTTCCAAGAGGCAGCCGCATTGCCCTCCAGAGCCTGGCAAACACCAGAGATCTGGGAGCGATTATGACGGAGGACGGACGCCATATCATTCCGCGCAAGCTTCTGCGCAGCGGAGATCTTTATCACACCTCTCTTGGGGATAAGGAGATACTGGCAGATGAATATCATCTGAAGACGGTGATCGACCTGCGAACTGTGGCGGAGAGGGAACAGAAGCCGGACACCATCATTGCAGGGGTGGAATACTACCACATTCCCGTGCTGGATGAAGAGGCTCTCGGAATTGCCAGGGATAAAAATATGACAGAGAGCTTTTTTGAGCTTCCTGCTGACCCGGAGGAATTTATGATCCGCCAGTATTCGGATTTTATCAGAGATCCCTACTGTGTGAAGCAGTTTGCGAAATTTATTGATGTCATCCTTCACCACAAGGACGGCGCAGTATTATGGCACTGCAGTGCAGGGAAGGACAGAGCCGGCGTGGGCACAGCTCTGCTCCTGTATATTCTCGGAGTGCCGAGAGAGACGATCAGGGAAGACTTCATGAGGACAAACCGCTACCTTGAACCGGAGCTTCATTATATGGAACGCCTTTTGGAGGCACAGGGAAAGGACAGCCTTGAGACGGTGCAGAAGCTTCACGCATTTTTTACAGTGAAGGAAGCTTATATAGATGCGGTCTTTGACACCATCGAGGAGGAATACGGCACAATGGAACGTTTCTTCAGGAAGGATCTTTATCTCACTCAGAAAAGTGTGGACGATCTCCGTGAGAAGTATCTTTTGTAGAAATATTTTGTTTTTTTGTAAAAAAATAACCCCCCTACGGGCTTGTAGGGGGGATTTTTTATCTTTATAATGAAAGCATGATAAAGTATCAAAATAACAGGAGGAGAATTTTCATGAGAAACAAGAAGAAACTTATCAGTGTTTTCAGTGCGTTTGTAATGGCAATGACCCTTCTTGCAGTGCCGGCTGTTTCAGCCCAGGCAGGTGCAGAAGACGCGTCCGTAGTAGTTACAATGCCTGTGACATCAGAACCGGCATCCGGTTTCGATCCGGCGTTTGGCTGGGGAGCCGGGGAGCATGTGCATGAGCCTCTGATCCAGAGCACCCTTGTCCGCACAAACAAGGAACTGGAAATCGAAAACGACCTTGCAACAGAGTATTCCTGCAGCGAGGACGGACTTACCTGGACAGTGAAGATCCGTGACGATGTGAAATTTACAGACGGCGAAGCTCTGACTGCCGCTGACGTTGCTTTTACTTATAACAACTGCCGGGAGCTGAGTACAGTCAATGATTTCACCATGCTTAAGGATGCGGTTGCAGTGGATGATACAACAGTGGAATTCCACATGAACGAGCCGTATTCAATCTGGCCATACACAATGGCCATTGTTGGAATTGTTCCGGAACATGCATACAGTGAAAATTACGGACAGAATCCGATCGGTTCCGGCCGTTATATCATGAAGCAGTGGGATAAGGGGCAGCAGGTTATATTTGAGGCAAATCCGGATTATTACGGAGAAGCTCCGAAGATCAAAAAACTGACAATTCTTTTTATGGAAGAGGATGCGGCTCTTGCAGCAGCAATGGCAGGTCAGGCAGACGTTGCCCACACAGCGGCTTCCTACAGTGACCAGGAGATTGACGGCTACAGCCTTTTCCGTGTGGAAACAGTAGATAACCGCGGTTTTAACCTTCCTGCTTCCATGCCGGAAGAAAAAGACGGCATCACCTACGGGAATGCACTTACTGCAGATGTGAATGTCCGCCGCGCCATCAACCTTGCCATCGACCGTGATGAAATGATTCAGAACGTATTAAATGGTTATGGAACAAAAGCATACAGCGTTTGTGATAAGATGCCATGGTACAATGAAGAGGCTGTCACAGAATATGACCTTGACGCAGCAAAAGCGCTCATGGACGAAGCCGGATGGAAAGAAGGCGAGGATGGTATCCGTGAAAAAGACGGTGCAAAAGCAGAGATGACACTGATGTTTTCCAATGGAGATTCTGTTCGCCAGGCCCTTGCAGAAGACACTGCAAATCAGCTTAGGGAGCTTGGGATTTCTGTGAAAACAGAAGGCGTAGGCTGGGATACCGCTTACGACCGCGCACAGTCCGAACCTCTTGTATGGGGCTGGGGAGCTCACACTCCTATGGAGCTTTACAACATTTATCATACGATCAAAGATTCAGGAAGCGCTGAGTATTCTCCGTATGCCAACGAGACTGTTGACAGCTATATGGATGAGGCTCTTAAGAGCAGCAGTCTTGAAGAATCCTATGATTTATGGAAAAAAGCCCAGTGGGACGGAACAACCGGAATCACACAGGAAGGAGATATCCCCTGGATCTGGCTGTGCAATGTGGATCATCTTTACTTTGTCCGCGACGGACTGAAGGTTGCAGACCAGAAGCTTCACCCTCACGGACATGGATGGTCTATTGTGAACAATATTGATGAATGGGAATGGGAGTAAAGAATTTTGGCTAAAAAGAATCTGCTGTTTATCGGCAAAAACTTCATAAGGATGATTTTTCTTCTTTTCGCAGTAAGTATTGTCACGTTCGCCCTGGTATCTGCCTCCCCCATTGACCCTTTGCAGGCCAATGTGGGGCAGGCTGCCCTGGGCAGCATGAGCGAGGCGCAGAAAGAGAAGCTGCGTTCTTACTGGGGCGTGGACGTTCCCCCTGTGCAGCGCTACATGAATTGGGCAAAAGATTTTATAAAGGGAGATTTAGGGACTTCGCTTTTATACCGTCAGGATGTGACAAAGGTGATCGGTGTGAAGCTTTCCAATTCCTTATTTCTCATGGGATTAGCCTGGATAATATCCGGGCTTTTGGGCTTTGTTCTGGGTGTGCTTGCCGGCGTATTCCAGGGAAAGCCGATTGATAAAGTAATTAAAGGATATTCTCTGGTGGTTGCCAGCACACCGGCTTTCTGGCTGGCTCTCCTTCTTCTGATCATATTTGGCGTGTGGCTTCGCGTCCTTCCCATCGGACTGAGTGTTCCCATTGGGGTGGAGGCCAGCGGAGTCACCTTTCTTGACCGGGTAAGACACGCCATTCTTCCCGCAGTTACGCTGAGCATTACAGGAATATCCAATATCACCCTTCACACAAGGGAAAAAATGATTGAAATTATGGAAAGCGATTATGTGCTCTTTGCAAGGGCAAGGGGAGAAAGTCTTTGGAAGATTGTCCGTTCCCATGGAATCAGAAACGTGCTTCTTCCTGCAATGACTCTGCAGTTTGCTTCCATCAGTGAGATCATCGGCGGTTCTGTTCTGGTGGAACAGGTATTTTCCTATCCGGGGCTTGGACAGGCAGCTGTTGCGGCGGGAACAGGAAGCGATGTGCCGCTTCTTATGGGGATTACCCTGATTACGGCTGCAATTGTATTTATGGGGAATTTCATTGCCAATCTTCTCTACGGAGTGGTAGACCCCAGAATCCGAAAAGGAGGACATCACTCATGAGAACATTGAATCAGAGACAGAGAGCGAAGCTGCTCTTTGGATTTGCAGCCCTGTTTCTTGCGGGGATCGCCGTTGCAGGAAGATTCTGCAGTGAGGCATCTCTTGTGACGGATTTTTCGAGGAAGAATCTTGCCCCCTGTCTTGCCTATCCTTTTGGCACGGACTGGCTGGGACGGGATATGTTTCTGCGGACTCTGACCGGACTTTCCACAAGTATTCTGATCGGAGTTTGTGCGGCCGGAGTCAGTGCGGTGATGGCTCTTGTCCTGGGACTTGCGGCTGCCACTCTTGGGAAAAAAACAGATTCTGTGATTTCCTTTATTATCGATATGGTGATGGGAATTCCCCATATTCTTCTTGTTCTTCTGATTTCCTATGCCTGCGGAAAGGGAATGAAGGGCGTAATTGCAGGTGTGGCTCTGTCCCACTGGTGCTCCCTTGCACGTTTGATCCGCAGTGAGGTGCTGCAGTTAAAGCAGAGTGAATACATTCTTATTGCCGGAAAGCTGGGACACAGTAAACTGGAAATTGCGAAAAAACATATGCTTCCCCATCTTCTCCCTCAGTTTGTGGTAGGTCTGGTGCTTCTGTTTCCCCATGCGATCCTGCATGAGTCCAGTGTGACCTTTCTGGGCTTCGGCCTTTCTTCCGAGCAGCCTGCCATTGGGATCATCCTGTCCGAAAGTATGAAATATCTGATCACAGGCAAGTGGTGGCTGGCGCTTTTCCCGGGAATCATGCTGGTTCTTACAGTAGTTCTTTTTGACCTGGGAGGAACTGCCCTTCGAAAGATCCTGGATCCGAACAGCGTTCATAAATAAGGAGGAAGCTATGAGTTGTACAAATAAAAGACATATTCTGGAAATCGATGAGGTATCGGTTTCCTTTCGCCAGTATGAAAGCGATAAAAGCAGCCGTCAGATAGAGCTTCCCGTAATATCAAAGCTTTCCGTTTCCGTTCATGAGGGAGAGATCGTGGCGGTGGTAGGCTCCAGCGGTTCGGGAAAGAGTCTTCTGGCCCATGCGATTCTCGGACTCTTGCCTTATAATGCCTCTGTTACAGGGGATATGTATTACGATGGAGAACTTCTCACAGAGGAGAGGATCCGGGAGCTGAGGGGAAATAAGATTGCTTTTGTTCCCCAGAGTACCACCTATCTGGATCCTTTAATGAGCGTGGGAGCGCAGGTGAGCGGCTCGAAAGAGGAGGAGAAAAAGAAAAAGCAGAAACGGCTGTTCCGAAGATACGGTCTTGGGGAAGAGGTGGATAAAAAATATCCCTTTGAGTGTTCCGGGGGCATGACAAGGAGAGTTCTTCTGACCACTGCCCTTATGGGAGATCCGGAGCTTATCATAGCAGATGAACCTACTCCGGGAATGGATCTTGCCCTGGCAAAGCAGTCCATGGAGGATTTCAGGAAATTTGCAGATGAGGGTAAGGGCGTCCTTCTGATCACCCACGATATTGAGCTAGCTCTGGAAGTGGCTGACAGGATTGCGGTGTTTTACGCAGGAACTACAGTGGAGGAGGCGCTGGTGTCAGACTTTGAATCGGAAGAAACCCTTCGCCATCCCTACACAAAGGCGCTGTGGAGAGCGCTTCCCCAGAACGGCTTCCAGCCCCTGCCGGGTGTGCAGCCCTATGTGAAGAATCTGCCTCAGGGCTGTCCCTTTGGCCCGAGATGCCGTGATTTCTCGGAAAAGTGCAGAGGGGAAATCCCAATGAGAAGGGTGGGATGCGGCACAGTGCGCTGTACGCTTTATAAGGGAGAAAACCTGGCTGTGGAAGCGCATCACCATCATGAGGAAGGAGCAGAGGTATGATTCTGGAGGGCAGACATTTAACATTTGCATATGAGGAAAAAGAGGGAAATGTTTTTACAGATGTAAATCTGAAGGTAGAGAGCGGCGAGAAGGTGGCAATTCTGGGACCCAGCGGCTTTGGAAAAACAACTCTCTGCAAGGTTCTTGCCGGTTACCTTACCCCGAAAAGCGGCCAGGTCTGCCTGGACGGCAAACCGCTTCCGGAGAGAGGATACTGTCCGGTTCAGATGATCTGGCAGCATCCGGAGCGGGCGGTGAATCCCCGGCTGCGCCTGAGAGATACCCTTGGGGACGGCAGGGATGTGGAAGACAGGATCATTAAAAGTCTGGGAATCGAGGAAGACTGGATGAACCGTTTCCCCCAGGAGCTCTCCGGAGGGGAGCTTCAGAGATTTTGTATTGCCAGAGCCCTGGGGCGGGATACAAAGTTTCTGATCGCAGATGAGATCAGCACCATGCTGGACCTTATCACCCAGAGCCAAATCTGGAATTTTCTTCTGGAAGAAGTAAAGAGACGGGAAATCGGTCTGATCGTAGTTTCTCACAGCGCCCCTCTTCTTGAGCGGGTTGCAGACCGAAGGATCACATTTTAAACAGCAGCCTGCCCGGCAAGAATCAGGAAGGGGCAGGCTGCTGTTTTTTAGTTTTTTTTGCAGCCGGAGATATTTTTCGGTTGACAAAATAATATTAGTTGTTATAATAGACACATAAACTTTTTATCAGATTAACGTATTGAAAATTAACGCAGTGAAAGCAGGTGGGTTATGCAGAAGAGAGTATTGTCCCTGTTGGTGGATAACACAGCAGGTGTACTTAGCCGTGTATCCGGATTGTTCAGCCGCCGGGGGTATAATATTGACAGCCTGACAGTTGGTGTTACGGCAGACGAGAGATATTCCAGAATGACAGTTGTCTGCAGAGGCGACGAGATGATCCTGGAACAGATCACCAAGCAGCTCCGCAAGCTGGTGGATGTAAGAAATATCAAGGTTCTGGATCCGGAGGACAGTGTCCGCCGTGAGCTTGTTCTTATAAAGGTAGCAGTGAAGCCGGAACAGAGACAGGGAATTCTTTCCGTGGCAGATATTTTCCGTGCAAAGGTTGTGGATGTGAGCAAGGAATCTCTCACTGTGGAGATGACAGGCGAGCAGAGTAAGCTGGAGGCTTTTATCAACCTTATGGGGGATTACGAGGTTCTGGAGCTGGCGCGCACAGGTGTGACAGGTCTTACACGAGGAGCCAATGACATTACATTTTTATAAGCTTCGCCAAGGGAGTTTTTCCCTTAACGATAGATACGATTAATTGCCAGAAGCAAAGGGTTCTGACTGTTTAATCAGAGGATTACATAAATGCAGGAAGCTGTTTTGGCAGGGGGCATTTCAAAGCGGGAAAATCCCGTACGATATTTTTAATCAGCAGGAGGAAATTTAAAATGGCCAATAAGATTTATTACCAGGAAGATTGTAACTTAAGTTTACTTGACGGAAAAACAATTGCTGTCATCGGATACGGCAGCCAGGGACATGCCCATGCCCTCAATGCAAAGGAGTCCGGATGCAATGTCATTATCGGTCTTTACGAGGGAAGCAAATCCTGGAAGAGAGCAGAGGAACAGGGATTTGAAGTATATACAGCTGCAGAAGCTGCAAAAAAAGCAGATATCATTATGATCCTGATCAACGATGAAAAACAGGCTGCTCTTTACAAAAAAGATATCGAGCCAAACCTTGAAGAGGGAAATATGCTGATGTTTGCACACGGCTTCAACATTCACTTCGGCTGCATCGTACCACCGAAGAACGTAGACGTTACCATGATCGCTCCGAAAGGACCGGGACATACCGTAAGAAGCGAGTATCAGGCAGGAAAAGGTGTTCCGTGTCTTGTGGCTGTTCAGCAGGACGCTACAGGCAAGGCTCTCGACACTGCACTGGCATATGCCCTTGCAATCGGCGGAGCAAGAGCCGGTGTGCTTGAGACAACATTCCGTACAGAGACTGAGACAGACCTTTTCGGTGAGCAGGCTGTTCTCTGCGGCGGTGTCTGCGCTCTGATGCAGGCAGGCTTCGAGACACTGGTAGAAGCAGGATATGATCCGAGAAACGCATATTTTGAGTGTATCCATGAGATGAAACTGATCGTAGACCTTATCTATCAGTCCGGTTTCGCAGGAATGAGATATTCCATTTCCAACACAGCGGAATACGGCGATTACATCACAGGACCAAAGATCATTACAGAAGATACAAAGAAAGCAATGAAGAAAATCCTTTCCGATATCCAGGACGGTACTTTTGCCAAAGACTTCTTACTGGATATGTCTGATGCAGGAAGTCAGGTTCACTTCAAAGCAATGAGAAAGAAAGCAGCAGAGCATCAGTCCGAGCTGGTTGGTGAAGAAATCCGTAAGCTTTACAGCTGGAACGGTGAGGACAAGCTGATCAATAACTAAGCAAAAAGAAATACAGGATGGACTAAGGCCGGAGTTCCCGGAAAGGAGCTTCGGTCTTTTTGCAGAAATAAGACCGAAAATTGAAGCAGGAGGACGAAACAATGGGAATGACAATGACTCAGAAGATTCTGGCTGCCCATGCAGGGCTTGACTATGTAGAAGCCGGACAGCTGATCGAGGCGGACTTGGATCTCGTTCTTGGAAACGACATCACATCCCCGGTTGCCATCCATGAGATGGAAAAGATGACAGTAGACACCGTTTTTGACAGGGACAAGGTAGCCCTTGTCATGGACCACTTTATCCCGAACAAAGATATTAAATCTGCAGAACACTGTAAATGTGTCCGTGAGTTTGCATGCAGACACGAGATCACAAATTATTTTGATGTGGGAGAAATGGGAATCGAGCATGCCCTTCTTCCGGAAAAAGGTCTGACAGTGGCGGGAGATGTGATCATCGGCGCAGATTCCCATACCTGTACCTACGGTGCACTGGGGGCTTTTTCCACAGGAGTGGGAAGCACGGATATGGCGGCAGGCATGGCTACGGGCAAGGCATGGTTTAAGGTTCCCTCTGCGATTAAATTCAATATTATCGGCAAGCCGTCGAAATGGGTGAGCGGAAAAGATGTGATCTTACATATCATCGGAAAGATCGGTGTGGACGGCGCTCTTTATAAATCTATGGAATTTGTGGGAGAGGGCATTAAAAATCTGTCCATGGATGACAGGTTCACCATTGCAAATATGGCTATTGAAGCCGGCGGAAAAAACGGAATTTTCCCTGTAGACGAGGTTGCCGTACAATATATGAAAGAACATTCCAGCCGTCCGTATCAGGTATATGAAGCAGACGAGGATGCCGTTTACGAAGAAGAATATACCATTGATCTGAGTACCCTCGAACCAACGGTTGCCTTTCCTCATCTTCCGGAAAATACAAAGACCATTTCTGAGATCAGGGAGGAGGTTTTCGTTGATCAGGCGGTAATCGGTTCCTGTACAAACGGCCGTATTGATGATCTGAGAATTGCGGCTGAAATCCTGAAAGGACGCAGGGTGAAGAAGGGGCTTCGCTGCATTATTATTCCTGCAACCCAGTCTATTTATCTTCAGGCTATGGAAGAAGGACTTCTGAAAATTTTCATTGAAGCGGGGGCTGTTGTGAGCACACCGACCTGTGGACCTTGTCTTGGAGGCTATATGGGAATCCTTGCTGCAGGGGAACGGTGTATTTCCACAACAAACCGGAATTTTGTAGGACGTATGGGACATGTGGATTCTGAGGTTTATCTTGCAAGCCCGGCTGTGGCTGCAGCCAGCGCTGTGACAGGTAAGATTTGCGCACCACAGGAACTGGGATTATAAGGAGGAAGCAGGATATGCAGGCAAAAGGCAGAGTTTTTAAATATGGAGACAATGTAGATACAGACGTGATCATCCCTGCCCGTTATCTGAACTCTTCAGATCCGGCAGAGCTGGCTACCCATTGTATGGAAGATATTGACAAAGAATTTGTGAAAAAGGTAAAAAAAGGCGATATTATGGTTGCTGCCAAAAATTTCGGCTGCGGATCTTCCCGTGAACATGCGCCCATTGCAATTAAGGCCGCAGGTGTAAGCTGCGTGATCGCAGAAACCTTTGCCAGGATTTTTTACCGCAATGCCATTAATATCGGACTGCCTATTATTGAGTGTCCGGAAGCAAGCAGAGGAATCGAAGAGGGCGATGAGGTGGAAGTGGATTTTGACTCCGGTATGATTTACAACCGCACCAAAGGTACGGAGTTTAAGGGACAGGCATTCCCGGAATTTATGCAGAAGATTATCAGGGCAGAAGGCCTTGTAAATTATATCAATCAGAAAAACAGATAATCGGAAACTTCATAAAGATATAAAAAAGGCTTCCCGGATTTGAAGGGGAAGCCTTTTATAGCGTTGAGAGAGTTACGGAAGCTCGATGATCTTTCCGGATTCTTTATCATAGCGGCAGTATTTGCCGTTTCCGGAGATAAAAGGCTGGTAGGTATTGGTTTTAATGTCTTTGATGTACACAATACCGGTTGAGATCATCTGAACCAGGGAGAAACGTTCGCTTAAGCTGGAGATCCACTCATAAGTTTTGTTCCTGGAAGAGTCAGCCATAAGAAGATTGTAGCCGTTTTCACATGGCTCCAGTGTGAAGTATACTTTTTCCGCTTTGTTGGGCGCTGCAAATACCTGGCTTGTGATATAGGAGGAGAAATTCTTCTCCACAAAGGCGCGGAAGGTTCTGGCGTTATAGGTGACGCCGGAAACCTCGTCTGTGATCTTATCTCCGCGGTCCAGGCGTGTTTTGATCACTCTTAAGACCTCGATCGTCCAATTGATAAAGGAAATGCTGCTGTACTCCATGCTCTCCAGCAGATGCTCGATCAGCTGTCTGGAGAGAACGCTGGAACGGACCGCCTCGTTGTATAATTCCTCGTTCATAATAAATTCCCCTTTTTTTATAATAGTCTCTGCCTGCCGATACCGGCTGATATACTATTATTATAAGGCGGTGCATAAGAAAAAACAAGAATATTTGTTGAAAACTGTCCGTATAATTTATTTCGGGATTTCGGGAACAGACTTGCATTGCGAAGATTATTTTGTTATATTTTCTGATAGAAAATAAAAACAGGAGGGAAAGATGGAAACAGAAGAATTTCTTTCTGGTTATTGCAGGACTGCAAACAGAATCAACAGCGTTTGCTGTGAATATGCCGAGGAGGAGGGCAGAAAGGCTCTTCGGTTTATGGACTGTGCCCACGAGAAATGTCTGCACACGGCTGCCTGTGAGATCTATAAAGAGGCTCACAGCCTGGAGAAGCTTTGAAGGCAGACAAAAAGCCTGACTGCAGAGATGGTTTTCGCAGCCAG
This sequence comes from Clostridiales bacterium, assembly GCA_019416265.1. Classification (GTDB taxonomy): domain Bacteria; phylum Bacillota; class Clostridia; order Lachnospirales; family Lachnospiraceae; genus Blautia_A. The sequence continues at coordinate 15,967 of DXXQ01000017.1, forward strand.
GCCTTTTTGTTATTTATTAACGTCAATGTAACTGTACAGGGTATATTTGGAAATTCCGAAGTAGTTTGCGACCTTGTCTCCGGATTTGGTGATCAGGAAGGCTCCGGAATCGTTTAAAAACTGGATGGCTTTGACCTTGTCCTCTTTGTTCATAAGGGGAACCGGCTTGCCTACCAGGGCAACAGATTCTTCGATCAGGTGGTCTAAGAGGTCATTGACACTGTGTGTGATCTCCTTGGGGCGTTCCTCTTTGTTTTCCGGTGTGATCAGGGAGTGAAGGGCAGACTCGATCATGGTCAGCTTGGTGATGTCATAATTGATTCCAAATACATAATGGATACTTCCGTCGTCATCGCGGATATAGGATGTACTGCATTTCAAAATTTTGCCGTCAGAGGTCTTCATCAGATAGCCGGAGTGGTCTTCCGGTTCTTTTTCTCCTTTTTTTAACCGACGGATTGCTTCAAATACGGCGTTGGAGGGACCGTCTCCCACATCCCGGTTGGTAACATGGCCGTTTACAATATATAC
>DXXQ01000170.1 GCA_019416265.1 Clostridiales bacterium
GTAGTGACCATGGACGGTTCACTTTCCGCCCATTATGAGAACACGATTCTGATCACGGACGGAGATCCGGAGATTCTGACGCTCACGAAATAACTTGGACGACATAGGAGGTTAAAAATGTCAAAAGCAGATGTAATTGAAGTGGAAGGCACTGTTCTGGAGAAGCTGCCTAACGCAATGTTTAAAGTGGAACTTGAGAACAAACATGTAGTGCTTGCACATATCAGTGGAAAGTTACGAATGAATTTCATCCGTATTCTGCCGGGAGATAAGGTTACAATTGAACTTTCTCCGTATGATCTGTCCAAGGGCAGAATCATCTGGCGAGATAAATAAGGACTGAGGGGGCGAGCTCGAAGTTGCGAAAGCCCGCACGCCCCCTCGGACTCCCCCCCGTTGGGCACGCAGATAATTGCGAGTGTCCGGGAGAGCTGTGTCGGTGTTTTTGAAGTGGCCGATGCAGCTTTTTTTTGTTGCGATTAAGATGATCCGGCTGATGGGGGCAGGGCAGAAATTTAGCTTGATTTTCAGAATGAACTATGTGATTGTGAAGAAGAAATTTTCTGAAAGTTTTACTTGATTTTCAGAATAATTTGTGGTATAGTTCTATCAAAGAAAAGGGAGTAGCATCCATTATGAAAGATTCTCGACTTGTTTTCTTTCAGAAATGGTACATATATGCGTCAGAACGGTAGTTTCATATACCCGCGATATGAGTAATCAGCAAGACTTTTGTTTTTGGCATGAAGATACATGTCTTAAATGAAGGTCTTTTTCTTTTCTTTACAGATAAAAAATAAGTATAGTATGAAGGAGGAGCAACGTGGAGGATTTTAACAATTTCGGAAAGAATCCGTTTTCAGGAATGGGCGGAAAGAAGCCGGAGAAGTCTCCGGTAAAAATGCCGAAGGCCGGCAAGCATGTGAAGCATGTGATTTTAGGAGTGGCGGGAATTGCCGTGATTGGAATTCTTGCAGGAGATGCTTCTTATCAGATTCAGGAACAGGAGCAGGCAGTACTGACTACCTTCGGCGTGCCGAAGGCAGTAGCGGAGACAGGACTTCATTTTAAAGTGCCTTTTATCCAGAAAGTACAAAAAGTAAATACAACCATTCAGGGTTTCCCTATCGGATACGATATCGGAAATAATGAAATAGTAGAAAACGAAGGCATCATGATCACTTCCGACTATAATTTCATTGATGTAGACTTCTTTGTTGAGTACAGAATTGCCGATCCGGTGAAATATCTGTACACTTCAGATGAACCGGAGGCAATCCTGAAGAATGTTGCACAGAGCTGCATCCGTACTGTGATCGCAAGCTACAAAGTGGACGATGTCCTTACTACCGGAAAGAGTGAAATTCAGAGCAAGATCAAGGAAATGATCATGAATCAGATTGAGGAGCAGGATATCGGTATCCAGCTTGTAAATATCACGATCCAGGATTCTGAGCCGCCGACACAGGAGGTAATGCGGGCATTTAAGGCAGTGGAAACTGCAAAGCAGGGAAAAGAAACAGCCCTTAATAATGCAAACAAATACCGCAATGAGAAGCTGCCGGAAGCAGAGGCAAAGGCAGACCAGATTATTCAGGATGCAGAGGCGGAGAAAGAAGTGCGTATTAACGAGGCGGAAGCGGAGGTTGCACGTTTTAACGCCATGTATGAGGAGTACAGCAAAAATCCTGAAGTAACGAAGAGACGTATGTTCTACGAGGCAATGGAGGATGTTCTTCCGCAGATGAAGGTAATTATCGACAGCGGAGACGGCGTACAGAAGGTACTGCCCCTGGAGAGCTTTGTAAGCGATATGGAGAGCAGCGAAAACACTGAAAATGCAACAAATGCGGAAGAAGCAGTGAATACGGAGGTGGAAAGCAATGAAAATTAAGAAAATACCGGTTATCATTGGCGCAGCGGTTGTTGTGGTGCTGGGATTGACTTCCATTACCGTGACAGCACAGAATGAATATAAGCTGATCCGTCAGTTTGGAAAGGTGAAGCGTGTGATCGACCAGCCGGGACTGAGTCTCCGTATCCCGTTCCTGGAAACTGCGGCGACCCTTCCAAAGGAAACACTTCTCTATGATCTGGCTCCATCGGATGTCATTACCGCGGACAAAAAGACCATGATCAGCGACAGTTATGTGCTGTGGGAAATTGCAGATCCTCTGAAATTTGCCCAGACCTTAAACTCTTCCATAGAAAGCGGGGAGAGCAGAATCAACACTGCTGTCTATAATGCTACAAAAAATGCCATCAGCAGCATGTCCCAGGACGAGGTGATCACCAGCCGTGATGGGGAACTGGCAGAGATGGTCATGGCAGGCATCGGGGACAATATGGATCAGTACGGCATCAATATTAAGAAGTTTGAGACAAAACAGATCGATCTTCCCGATGACAATAAAGAAGCAGTATATGAACGGATGATCTCAGAGAGGGATAATATTGCAGCTACATATACCGCACAGGGTAATTCCGAGGCGAAGGTGATCCGCAACACTACGGACAAGGAAATGGCAATCCAGATTTCCGAAGCCGAGAAGAAGGCGGAAATCTTAAGAGCGGAAGGCGAGCAGGAATATATGAAGATTCTTGCACAGGCATACGGGGAAGAAGGCAGACAGGATTTTTACTCTTTTGTGAGAAGTCTTGACGCGCTGAAAAACTCCATGAAAGGCGACGATAAGACCGTTATCCTCTCTGCGGATTCACCGATTGCCCAGATCTTTGCCGGCTATTAAACAGACTGCTGACCGGAAAAGTTAAGGTGACGATACCGGATTATCCGGCCCCGGACATCAGACCTGGCTTCAGTTCTGATGTCCGGGGCAAATTGAGGTGAGTTGAAAAAGTAAATTCCACTTTGCAAGGTTTAATTCCACTTTGAAAAAGTAAATTCCACAGAAATACAAAAAATAAAGATTAGATATAGAAAATGCCCGAAATCAGAGTTAAAATACAAGTAAAAGCTGTGGTTTTGGGTATTTTATTGCATGCTGAGCGGAAGTCGAATTTACGGTTGATTTTTTTGAGTTGGTAAATTCCACCTCTGGGGGAGATTCTGCGATGATGGCTGTAATAGATTACTGCCCAGCTTTTTGATTAGATTTTAAAGGTTACTTTAACAGCTCAGGGCTTAAGATGATCTCATCCGCAGGGATCTTTTTCAGGTGGAACAGATCCAGAAGATCTTTCCCATATTGGAATTCAAACATCTCATAGGGACTTTTGTTTCCCAGTTTCTTTCTCGCATAGGAGTTAATGTGGCTCATCATAAGATCAATCTGTTCCTGTGTGTATTGCCCGATATCTTCGCCTTTTGGGATGATTCGCCGGATCATCTCATGGTTGTTTTCGCAGCTGCCTTTTTGATAAGGCGCGCTGGGATTGCAGTAAAACAGTTTTGTGCGAGGATTTCCCTGGGCATCAAATTCAATGGCAGAGGGATTGGAAAACTCACTTCCGTTATCTGCCAGCAGAATAGGAAAGAGTTCCAGGAAGATGTCAGGGCGGAGTTCCAGATAAAGACGGTTAAAAATATCAATAACCGACTGGGAATCATTCCGTTGTCTGAGAAAAGCAAGCTGCAGTCCCTGCTCCACGAAATGGATGGTAAGAAGAACTGCGCCGCCCTTGGTCCCTTCTACAGAATCGATCTGACGGACTGAGAGATCCGGATGTTCTTTTGCATAGGTTTGGAAACAGGAAAGATCACGCCCCATGCGGCAGGCCTTGTCTACCTTGAGACTTTTGGAAACATTCTTTCTCGGACGCATCCGGACAGTCCGTGGCATGTCGATATTTCTTGCAGTAAAAAGTCCGCTGTTTATATAAGAATAGAGAGTTCTTTCGGATTTCATGAGTTCGTCTGCATGATGGACAGCGATGTGATGGAGAGACTGTCCTTTTCTTAAAAGGGGAGAAACGATGCCGTCTATCTGTTGAAGTTCCCGTTCTGAGAGAGCGAATCCGGAACGGGATTCGCTTCTGACCAGTTCATACTCTTTTTGAGCGTAGGCAGCCTGATAGAGCCGTTTTTCCAAAGAACATTTATTGCGGTCGGGGCAGCCGTTGCAGACATAGGGAGGTTTGGAAAGTCTGGGGCAGACATACTTTTCGTAGAGGATACAGGAAGAGGAGCATTTTCCGCAAGACCAGCAAAGCCGGCCTTGGCGAAGGGAACATTGCCGGCATACCATTTGAGCAGAGCATTGATGAAGAAAGGCAAGACGGCAGTCGTTGAAAGCTCTGCCATAGGCTCCGCTTTTTTCAAAACAGAAATGGTTTTTCACTTCTTTGGAGATGGTCGTGCAATCTTTGTTTAAAAATCGTGCAATCGATTTAAAACTTTCCTGTTTGTTTAGCATGGTTTCAATCATAATTCGGGAATCAAGTGTTAAATGTTTTTGTTTATTCATAAAGACGTCCTTCCTGCCGGGCGGAAGCAGCCATGTTTGTATAAAGATTTTAACAGAAAGTTTGGAAAGATTAAATTCCACTATTGAGGGAAACATGATTTGCAGGATTAAATTCCACATAGGGGTGGAATTTACTTTTGCGAGTGAGGCGGGGCAAATTGATTAAAAAAAAGTTAAAAAAACTATTGCTTTTTCGTGTACAAGGTGATAGAATATACTGCGAACGCGCGAATACTATGTTTTTGCGTGCTCAGAAACTGCAGATTTTAATGAATAAGCGGAAGGAGGATTTCCAGTGAAAGTAAGATCATCTGTAAAGCCGATCTGCGAGAAATGCAAGATCATTAAAAGAAAAGGATCTATCAGAGTAATCTGTGAGAACCCGAAACACAAACAGCGTCAGGGTTGATTCCGGCTTGTTTGTAAACATGCGGCTGTAGTATGAAACACCCGGAAGGGTTGTTCAGACTATTTTTATGTTAATTTTTTATTTAGCATGTATTGCCTAATACCGAGAGGCAACGTTGGCCCGTTGGCCGCAACATTTCGGAAAGGCCGCTATTCGCCAACTGCGGCTGGGTGTTTTACCGAGGCACCCCAATTAGGAACTGAGAAAGAAAGCGGCGCAGATGCACCCCATTTCACCTTGTACCTGTGTACAAGTGGTGTACGGACGCAGGACTTTCAGAAAAAAAGAAACTGTTCACGAGAACCACAGCCTGAGACAGGCAGAGGGAAAGGGACAGTAACAGAAAATGGAGGAAACAGTACATGGCTCGTATAGCTGGTGTAGACTTACCAAGAGAAAAACGTATTGAAATCGGTCTTACCTACATTTATGGAATCGGTAGACCAAGCGCAACAAAAATCCTTGAGCAGGCAGGCGTTGACGCTGACATCCGTGTCAGAGACCTGACTGACGAAGACGTAAAGAAAATCAGCGCCGTTATTGATGAAACAATGATGGTAGAAGGTGATCTTCGTAGAGAAATCGCTCTCAACATTAAGAGACTGCAGGAAATCGGATGCTACAGAGGTATCCGTCATCGTAAAGGACTTCCGGTTCGTGGTCAGAAGACTAAGACAAACGCTAGAACACGTAAAGGTCCTAAGAGAACAGTAGCAAATAAGAAGAAATAATCGTTGATATATTAACTAAGCAAATATAGGAAAGTGTAGGTTAGTTTTAAAATGGCAAAAGTGACTAAAAAAACGACAGCAAAACGTCGTGTCAAGAAAAACGTTGAACACGGACAGGCACACATTCAGTCTTCTTTCAACAATACAATTGTTACACTGACTGACAGTGAAGGAAACGCTCTTTCATGGGCAAGTGCAGGCGGTCTGGGATTTAGAGGTTCAAGGAAATCTACTCCTTACGCAGCACAGATGGCAGCAGAGACTGCTACAAAAGCTGCTCTGATTCATGGTTTAAAAACTGTAGACGTTATGGTAAAAGGACCAGGTTCTGGTCGTGAAGCTGCAATCCGTGCTCTTCAGGCATGCGGTCTTGAAGTAACAAGCATCCGTGACGTAACACCGGTACCACACAATGGTTGCCGTCCACCAAAACGCAGAAGAGTCTAATTAGGAGGTTGTTGAACAATGGCAGTAAATAGAGTACCTGTTCTGAAAAGATGCAGATCCCTCGCTCTGGATCCAATTTATTTAGGAATTGATAAAAAATCTACAAGACAGTTAAAACGTGCAAACCGTAAAATGTCTGAGTATGGTTTACAGTTAAGAGACAAACAGAAAGCAAAATTCATCTACGGAGTTCTTGAGAAACCTTTCCGTAACTACTACAAAAAAGCGGACAGAATGCCGGGCCAGACAGGTGAAAACCTTATGGTTATGCTTGAGTCCAGACTTGACAACGTAGTATTCCGTCTTGGATTTGCTAGAACAAGAAAAGAAGCTCGTCAGATCGTTGACCACAAACACATCCTTGTAAACGGCAAATGCGTAAACATTCCGTCTTACCTTGTAAAAGCCGGCGATGTAATCGAGATTAAAGAAAAAGCAAAAGGATCCGAAAGATACAAAGGAATCCTTGAAGTAACTGGTGGAAGACTTGTTCCGGAATGGCTTGAGTCTGATCAGGAAAACTTAAAAGGTACAGTGAAAGAACTTCCGAACAGAGATGCAATCGACGTTCCGGTTGACGAAATGCTTATCGTCGAGCTGTATTCTAAATAATCATACTGTTTCTTTTAAGCACAGCAGTGCTTTGCGGACAGTAATCTATAATTACTTAAGGGTTCTTTTTGAACCCTTTAAGTAAATTTAGAAAAGTAACGTTTCGTTACAAATATATACCCTCAAACTTTCATTAACCCAGAAGGAGGGAACAAAATAGTGTTTGATTTTAATAAACCCAAAATCGAAATTACCGAAATATCCGAAGACAGAAAATTTGGCAGATTCGTAGTAGAACCTCTGGAAAGAGGATATGGTACTACACTTGGCAACTCTCTCAGAAGAATTATGCTGTCATCCCTGCCGGGAGCAGCCGTTAGCCAGGTAAAGATCGACGGTGTACTTCATGAATTCAGCTCCATCCCAGGGGTAAAGGAAGATGTCAGCGAGATCATCATGAATCTGAAGAGTCTTGCAATCAAGAACTACAGCTCTGACAACGAACCGAAGACTGCATACATTGAGTGTGAAGGCAAAGGTGTTGTAACTGCTGCCGACATCCAGGCAGACCAGGATATCGAGATCATGAATCCTGATCAGGTGATCGCAACTCTGAATGGCGGAAAAGACTGCAGACTTGCAATGGAGCTTACCATTACCAAAGGACGCGGATATATCAGTGCAGATAAAGGCAAATCAGACGATATGCCTATCGGTGTTCTTGCAGTAGACGCAATCTATACACCAGTAGACAGAGTCAACATGGTTGTTGAGAATACACGTGTCGGTCAGGTGACTGACTACGATAAGCTGACACTGGATGTGTACACAAACGGTACACTGGATCCGGACGAGGCAGTCAGCCTTGCAGCGAAAGTATTAAGCGAGCACTTAAGCCTTTTCATTGACCTTTCCGAGAATGCAAAGACCGCTGAGGTTATGATCGAGAAAGAAGACAATGAGAAAGAAAAAGTTCTGGAAATGAGCATCGATGAGCTTGAATTATCTGTTCGTTCCTACAACTGCTTAAAGAGAGCAGGCATTAATACAGTTGAAGAATTATGCAACAAGACTTCTGATGATATGATGAAGGTTCGTAACCTTGGACGTAAATCATTAGAAGAGGTACTTGCGAAACTGAAAGAGCTGGGCTTACAGCTCCAGCCAACTGAGG
>DXXQ01000171.1 GCA_019416265.1 Clostridiales bacterium
TTGTAAACGTCCATGACAGCGGCAAGCTCCTCAACCCGCAGCTTGCTACCATGCAGGTACACGGCGGTATGTCCATGGGAATGGGCTACGGACTTTCCGAGCAGCTGATCCTGGACGAAAAAACAGGACGGGTATTAAACGGAACCCTGCTTGATTATAAGCTGATGACAACTATGGATACTCCGGATCTGGAAGCCGACTTCGTAGAGCTTGATGATCCTATGGGACCTTACGGAAACAAGGCTCTCGGCGAGCCGCCGGCAATTCCGGGCGCTCCGGCAATTCGAAATGCAGTTCTTCATGCAACAGGCGTTGCCTTTAACGAAAATCCGCTGACGCCGCAGAAGCTCATTGACGGATTCCAAAAAGCAGGATTAATCTAAAAAGTGGAGGTCAGTTTATGTACGATATTGAGAATTATTACAATGCGTCTACGGTAAAAGAAGCCGTGGAACTTCTCGGGGCGCATCCGGATGCACGGATTATTTCCGGCGGAAGCGACGTCCTTATCAAAATCCGCGAAGGCAAGCTGGCAGGAACTTCTCTTGTCTGCATTCGTGACATAGAGGAAATAAAGGGTGTAAGACTTGCGGAAAACGGAGATATTTACATCGGAGCAGGCACAACCTTTTCCCATATTACCAATGATCCGATCATTCAGGAACACATCGCAGTTCTGGGCGAGGCCGTCGATCAGGTCGGAGGCCCGCAGGTGCGTAATATCGGTACCATCGGCGGAAATATCTGCAACGGCGCAGTAAGCGCGGACAGCGCGCCTACCGTCTTTTCCCTGAATGCCCGCCTTCATCTTGTAAGCAGCGAAGGAGAGCGCGTAGTACCGGTTCATGAATTTTATCTCGGACCTGGCAGGGTAGCCCTGAAAAAAGATGAGATCCTGACCCATGTCATCATCCCCAAAGCGGAATATGACGGTTATAAAGGTCATTATGTAAAATATTCCATGCGTAATGCCATGGATATCGCAACCATCAGCTGCAGCGTAGTCAGCAAGGCTGATCTGGATGCCAATATTCTGGAAGATGTGCGGATTACCTTCGGCGTAGCCGCACCTGTGCCCTACCGCTGCAAAAATGCAGAGCTTGCATTAAAGGGTATGGAGATCAATGATACATTATATGAAAAAGCAGCAGAGCTTGTGCGGGAAGAAATCAATCCCAGGGATTCCTGGAGAGCATCCAAGGCATTCCGTCTGCAGATTGGCGGAGAGATTGTAAAACGTGCCCTGAAACGCACAATAGAGCTTGCAGGAGGTGACAGATAATGGAAAAACAGATGCAGCTTGTACGCTGTACAGTAAATGGAAAAGAAGTTGCAGAATATGTGGATGTGAGAGAATCTCTTCTTGATATGCTCCGTAACCGTCTCGGCCTTACTTCTGTAAAGAAGGGCTGTGAAGTGGGAGAATGCGGCGCCTGTACCGTTATCATTGACGGTGAGACAGTTGATTCCTGTATTTATATGGCAGTCTGGGCAGAAGGAAAAAATATCCGTACTCTGGAAGGACTTGAAAAAAACGGAGATCTGACCAGAATTCAGGAAGCATTCATCGAAGAGGGCGCAATCCAGTGCGGTTTCTGTACACCGGGCTTTGTAATGTCTGCCACAGTTCTCCTGGAAAGAGGCGAAACTCTTTCAAGAGAAGCGATCCGCAAGCATATGGCCGGAAATTTATGCCGCTGCACAGGATATCAGAACATTGTAAATGCAGTGGAAAAAGTAATGAAGGAAAATGAGGAAGCGAAATAAGTTATGAATAATGGGAACCTGATCGTTGTACGAGGCGGCGGTGATCTGGCAAGCGGTGTGATCCACCGCCTGTACAGATGCGGCTACCGCCTGTTGATTCTGGAATGTGAAAAGCCTAGTGCAATCCGCAGAATGGTATCCTTTTGTGAAGCCGTTTATGACGGAGAAGCCTTTGTTGAGGGAGTTTTAAGCCATCGGGCAGAATCTCTTAAGGAATGCGAAGAGATATGGAATGCAGGGGAAATCCCCCTTATGGTAGATCCTGCGTGTAAAGTCCTTGAAGAGTGTCACCCCCGGGCTGTCATTGACGCTGTCATTGCCAAAAGGAACCTGGGAATGAGCCGTAGCCTCGCCCCCCTTACCATTGCCTTAGGGCCTGGATTTGAAGCCGGGGAGGATGTGGATTTCGTGGTGGAAACCATGCGCGGCCATGAGCTCGGACGAATCCTGGAAGAAGGATGGGCGGCTCCGAACACCGGAATCCCGGGACTGGTTGGCGGTATAGGCAAGGAGAGAGTGATTCATTCTCCTGCAGCCGGAATCATCCGCTGTGAATCAAAAATAGCTGATATTGTGGAAGAGGGGCAGGTACTTGCCTATGTGGGCGACTGTCCGGTAAAGGCTGCTATCACAGGAGTCCTCAGAGGAATCATCCGCGACGGCTATCAGGTGACAAAGGGAATGAAAATCGCTGACATAGATCCCCGTAAGGAAGAAAAGAAAAACTGTTATTTTATCTCCGACAAGGCACGCTGTATTGCAGGAAGTGTTCTTGAGATCCTTTTATCTCAGGGAGTGCTGCCGGATGGAAGATAACCGCTCCCGGAAGTTTCTGAAGCTTCTGAACATAGACCCCCGAAAGCACAAAAGCATTGCAGTAGTGGGAGGAGGCGGAAAAACCAGCCTGATCTTTCGTCTCGCAGAAGAGCTGGTGATGCAGGGGCAAAAGGTGATCGTCACCACAACTACGCACATGGCCTATGAGCCCTCAAAGCCCTTCGCTCTCCACGGAGACGCCGCTGCTGTTCATGAAGCGCTTTCTTCGCATGGAATGGTGATTGCAGCAGAATATGATTCCGCAACAGGAAAAATCTGTTCGCTGTCTTCACAAAAACTAAAGGAACTCACCCGATACGGCGCCGGCCTTCTGAACGAAGCAGACGGAGCCAGGAGAATGCCCGTAAAAGTCCCTGAGGCCTGGGAACCTGTGATTCCGGATTTCGTACAGCTTGTGATCGGAGTGATCGGTCTTGACTGCCTGGACAGGCCGATATTTCAGACTGCGTACAGGGCAGAAAGTCTTAGTGTCTTTCTCGATAAAACAGAACAGGATTCCCTGACTTCTGCAGACCTTTTTAAGATCGCAGTTTCAGAAAGAGGGCTTCGAAAAGCTGTACAAATGAGGGAATTCCGGGTATACTTTAATAAAGCGGATGTTCTTGACGAAGTTTCCCGGGCAGAAGACCTTGTACGGAGACTCCTGGAAGCCGGAATTGACGCTTCTTACGGAAGCTTGCGGCCTGAGTTATGACTTCCCGGAATTGTCCGATTATGAGAATCTGAATTCCATGAGGATTCAAAGGAGAAATTAACTGTGAAACTTGCAATGATTATGCTGGCGGCTGGAAACAGCCGCCGTTTTGGTGAAAATAAGCTTTTATATAAAATTGACAAAATTCCTATGTACCAAAGAATTTTGAATGAATTACAGGAGACAGAGAAGGTTCTGAAAAAAGAACTTCCGGAAATCGCCTGTACCATTACGGTTGTGACTCAATATGAGGAAATCAGAAACTATGCCCGGGAACATGGCATGGACGTTGTGATCAATCCTCATCCTGAAGAAGGAATCTCTTCCTCTCTGAAGCTTGGTCTTCAGGCAAACAGAGAGGCCGATGCTGCGCTGTTTACGGTGTCAGACCAGCCCTGGCTGAAAAGCAGGACAATTGTAAGGCTTATAGAGAACTATTTAAATACAGGGCAAAAAATCGCCTGTCCCGCAGTTATGGAAAATGGCGCCCCCTGCATCGGAAATCCCTGTCTCTTTTCCCGTGCATATTTTTCCGAGCTTCTGGAGCTTGTGGGTGATACAGGCGGCAAACGGGTGATAAAACGGCACATGGAAGATACGGCTCTTCTCCTTTTGGAGGAAAAACAGGAGCTTACGGATATCGATACAAAACCATTTATTAAAAATCCTGATAAATAGACCGTCCGTATAAAAATATATAATTTTTCTCAATCCGAAAACAGCGCTATAATAAATACAGATTACTGAGACAGTATAAGGAGGAAGAACAATGATACAGGTAAATGCAATGGGCGATACCTGCCCGATTCCGGTTGTAAAAACAAAGAAAGCCATCAGCGCAATGAAGGCATCCGATACCCTGGTGACTCTGGTAGATAATGAAATTGCAGTCCAGAATTTAACTAAGCTTGGCAAGTCTCTGGGGTATCCGGTTGTCTCTGAAAAGCTTGGAGAAAAGGAATATAAGGTACAGATGGAAGTAACTATTGAAGGGGAAGAACCGGCAGAAGAGACTTCAGAAGAAGCTCTCACCTGTATTCCGGATACCAGAAGGAATACGGTTGTCGTCATCTCTTCACCGAGAATGGGAGAAGGAAACGACGAACTTGGCGCAGTGCTCATGAAAGGCTTCCTTTATGCGCTGACACAGCTTGACGAGCTGCCGGAAACCATTCTGTTTTATAATGGGGGAGCCACTCTCACCTGTGAGGGTTCCGCTTCACTGGAAGATCTGAAATCACTGGAGGCCCAGGGAGTTGAGATCCTCACTTGCGGAACCTGTCTGAACTATTATGAAATGTCCGATAAACTGAGAGTCGGAGAAGTTACAAATATGTACACCATTGCAGAAAAAATGACAGGCGCAGGAAAGCTTGTGAAACCATGATTTACTTTGACAATGCAGCTACAACCATGAAAAAACCGCCCCAGGTTTCTGAAGGGGTTTTACGTGCTCTTGAAAATATGGGAAACTCCGGCAGAGGCGCCCACGGCGCTACTCTGGGCGCTTCAAGGATGATCTACGATACGAGAGTTCTTCTGGGAGAGCTGTTCGGTATTTCCGAACCGGAGCGCATTGCCTTTACTTCCAATGCCACGGAAGCTCTGAATACAGCTATTTCAGGTATGTTTCATAAGGGAGATCATGTGATCACAACGGAATGTGAGCATAATTCCGTTCTCCGCCCTCTTTACAGAAAGGAAAAAGAAGGGGTAGAGCTGACCATTCTTCCCACCTTAAAGAATGAAAAAAGAAAGCAGGGAATTCTGGATTATGCCTCTCTGGAAAACGCTGTAAAGGCCAACACCAAAGCCATTGTCATAACCCATGCATCCAATCTCACCGGAAATATTACCGATCTGAAAACTGTGAGCAGGATCGCCAAAAGACACGGGCTCCTGCTGGTAGCAGACGCTTCCCAGAGCGCAGGTGTGCTTCCTTTTCAGGTAGAAGAGCTGGGAATCGATGTTTTGTGTTTTACCGGGCATAAGGGGCTTCTCGGCCCCCAGGGCACAGGAGGGATCTATGTGCGTGAGGGAGTTGACATCCAGCCGTTGAAGGTTGGAGGAAGCGGCGTGCACAGCTATGACAGAGAACACCCCTCCCAGATGCCGACAGCCCTTGAAGCCGGTACTTTAAACGCACATGGAATCGCAGGGCTTCACGGTGCTCTGGAATACCTGAAGGAAACGGGAATCGAAGCTATCCGCAGAAAAGAAATGGAGCTTCTGAAGTATTTTCTGGAGGGTGTTGGTGAAATTAAGGGAATCACCCTCTATGGAAACCCGGATCTGGAACACCGTGTGGCAACTGCAGCTCTGAATATAAGAAATTATGATTCCGGAGAGGCTGCGGACCGGCTGTGGGAAGAATATGAAATTGCAGTACGTTCCGGCGCTCACTGCGCGCCTTTGATGCACCGTGCCCTGGGAACAGAAGAGCAGGGCGCCCTTCGTTTCAGCTTTTCCCACTATAACACAAAAGAAGAGATCGATCTTGCCATCCGTGCCCTTCGAGAGCTTGCAGAGGAGTAAGGATATGAGAGTAAAAAAAGATGCGCTTATTATTACTTTTCCCACCACTTCCCAGGCAATGAAGGCAGAGAAATTTTGTGAGGCAAACAGCTTTTCCGGAAGGCTGATCCCTGTTCCCAGAGAAATCACTGCAGGCTGCGGGCTTGCATGGAAGGCGGATCCACAGAAAATGGAAGAGCTTCCCCGCAAACTGAGCGCTGCCGGTATCCGCTGGGAGGAAGCGCGGATTCTGAAACTATAAAACTGGAGTTAATGAAAGCCTATGAAGGTACATCAGACAGATTTTTCAAAAGGAAGTGTGTACAAAAACATTCTTGAAGTTGCAGTGCCTCTTACAATTGCCCAGCTTCTGAATCTTTTGTACAACATTGTAGACCGGATCTATATCGGCCGGATTCCCCAGGCAGGCACACTTGCCCTCACAGGAGTCGGGCTCTGCTTTCCCCTTATTACCCTGATCAATGCGTTTACTTTGCTTTTCGGAAGCGGGGGAGGGCCTCTTTTTGCCATGGCAAGAGGAAACAAAAATGAAAGAGAAGCACGGCAGATCATGGGAAATACCTTTTCCATGCTTGTTTGTACAGGATGTGTTCTCATGACAATCGGTTTTCTGTTTTATAAACCGATTCTTTATGCCTTCGGAGCCAGTGACATTACTTTTCCCTATGCGAAATCCTATATTACCATTTATCTTTTCGGAACCCTGTCTGTGATGATTTCTCTGGGAATGAACCCCTTTATCAACAGCCAGGGCTTTGGAAATATCGGAATGTTTACCGTACTGATCGGCGCTGTCAGCAACATTCTTCTTGATCCTCTGTTTATTTTTGTCTTCCATATGGGTGTCAGAGGAGCGGCACTTGCCACCGTTCTTTCCCAGTTTTTATCCTCTGTATGGGTTTTGTTTTTCCTGACAAAGAAAGCCCCTGTCCGGCTGGAAAAGCAGGCTATGGTAATTAAATGGAAGCGGGTAAAAAGCATTGTCTCTCTTGGGATTTCCGGCTTTATTATGGCTTTTACCAACAGTATCGTACAGATTGTGTGCAATGCCACACTTCAGCGCTATGGCGGGGATCTCTATGTTGGTATTATGACGGTGCTTAATTCCGTTCGGGAAATCTGTACCATGCCGGTAATGGGGCTTTCCAACGGTGCAGCGCCTGTGATGAGTTTTAATTATGGAGAAAAAGCCTATGACAGGGTAAAAAAAGCGATCCGGTTTATTACTGTCATAGGCGTCTGTTATACAGTTATGATTTGGGGGCTTCTAAAGCTTGCTCCCGGATTTTTTATCCGGATATTCAACAATGATCCGGCTCTGATCGAAAAAGGAATTCCGGCTCTTCATATCTATTTCTTTGGTTTCTGCTTTATGGCGCTTCAGTTTTCCGGTCAGAATGTATTTACAGCTCTTGGAAAGGCCAAAAAAGCAACCTTCTTTTCTCTGTTCAGAAAAGTCATTATTGTAACGCCGCTTACCCTTTTGCTTCCGTCTGTCGCAGGGCTTGGCGTGGACGGAGTCTTCTGGGCGGAACCGGTTTCCAACCTTGTGGGAGGCTGCGCCTGCTTTTTCACAATGCTTTTCACTGTAATGCCGGAATTAAATCAAAATACCAAAAAGAACTGATTTCCTCATCTATAAAAAAAGTACCCTTCGCCGGGCAATTGCGAAAGGTACTTTTTTTGGAGTTTATAACAAGAAAATTAACTATTTTTTATGGTTTATCAGGAATACTGGATCAGTGTTCCGGTTTTTCCCTGAATTCCGTCTTTTGCCTTCTCAAGAAGAGTGATCATAGCGGATCTTCCCGGTCCTGAGCTTGCGAAATCGATGGCTGCCTGAACCTTAGGAAGCATAGAGCCTGGTGCAAACTGTCCTTCATCGATATATTTCTTCGCATCCTCTACAGAAAGCGTATCCAGCCACTGCTCATTTTCTTTTCCGAAGTTAATGGCTACTTTTTCTACTGCAGTGAGGATAATGAGCATATCTGCATCCAGTTCTTTTGCCAGAAGGGCACTGGCAAAATCTTTGTCGATCACGGCAGAAGCTCCTTTTAAGTGATCCCCGTTTAATACAACAGGAATACCGCCGCCTCCGCAGCAGATAACGATTTTATTTGCATCTACAAGGCTGTTGATCGCATCGTGTTCTACGATCTCAACCGGCTTTGGAGAAGCAACAACGCGGCGATAACCTCTGCCTGCGTCTTCTTTCATAATGTGTCCGTAAGCTTTTGCCTGGTGATCGGCCTCTTCCTTTGTGAGGAATTTTCCGATTGGTTTGGTAGGATTCTGGAATGCCGGATCCTCGGGATCTACACGAACCTGTGTCACAACTGTTACAACAGGAGTACGGACAAATCCACGTTTGCGAAGTTCCTCCCGAAGGGCATTCTGCAGATCATAACCAATATATGCCTGGCTCATGGCAACACAGACGGAGAGAGGAGTATTCGGCTGATTTTCGTCCTCACGGGAAAGAGCGGACATGGCATTGTTGATCATGCCGACCTGAGGGCCGTTTCCGTGAACAACAACAACCTGGTGTCCTTCCTCGATCAGATCGCACAAAGCTTTTGCGGTTGTTTTTACTGCCTGCATCTGCTCCGGAAGTGTGTTTCCCAACGCATTTCCTCCAAGAGCGATGACAATTCTTTTTCTTTTATACATCTGTAAAAACCTCCCAGTCAGATATTTTAGAAAAGAAAAGCGCGGAGCTGGTGAATGGCATACAGCAGCTCCGCAAAAGAGGTATTGCCTGTGTTATGCAAGAATTCTCGGTGCAGCTTTTACTTCCAGTTTTTTCAGGATATCCTGTGGTTTTTCAAATTTGGAGAGCATGATCATAGCTGCAATTACATATGGTTTGAAGCTTGCTTCTTTGTATAACGGGATTCTGTAACGGTCAAATACGGAAGCGTCAACCTCACCTGTCTCACAGCTTACGCCTGTGATGTCAGCCGGCAGGCAGTGGAGATAAAGAGCTTTTCCGTCTTTTGTTGTTTTCATCAGTTCTTCTGTACAAGCCCAGTCTTTATGTTCTGCGTTCTGTGCAAGAAGTTCTTTTTCCAGTTTGTCGATTCCTTCGAAATCGCCTTCACCGTAAAGATTTGTACGTTTTTCCATAGCTGCAAAAGGAGCCCAGCTCTTTGGATATACGATATCGGCATCCTTGAATGCTTCTTCCATGCTGTTTGTCTTAGTGAAGGATCCGCCTGTAGCAGCAGCATTCTTCTTTGCGATTTCTTCGATTTCAGGCATTACGTCGTATCCTTCCGGATGAGCAAGAACAACATCCATGCCGAAACGTGTCATAAGACCGATAACACCCTGTGGAACAGAGAGAGGTTTTCCGTAGGAAGGAGAGTATGCCCATGTCATGGCAAGTTTTTTACCTTTGAGGTTTTCAACTCCGCCGAACTCATGGATGATGTGGAGCATATCTGCCATACACTGTGTCGGATGATCAACGTCGCACTGCAGGTTTACAAGAGTAGGTCTCTGCTCAAGGATTCCGTCTTTATTTCCTTCTGTTACAGCGTCCATAAATTCTTTCTGGTATGCATGGCCTTTGCCAATGTACATATCGTCACGGATACCGATTACGTCAGCCATGAAGGATACCATGTTTGCTGTTTCACGAACAGTTTCTCCATGAGCGATCTGAGATTTTTTCTCATCCAGATCCTGTACCTCAAGGCCAAGAAGGTTACAAGCAGAAGCGAAAGAGAAGCGGGTACGTGTGGAGTTATCACGGAAAATAGAGATACCAAGACCGCTTTCAAATACTTTTGTGGAAATGTTGTTTTCTCTCATGAAACGAAGGGCATCTGCAACTGTGAAAACAGCTTCCAGTTCGTCGTCTGTTTTATCCCAGGTCCAGAAGAAATCGTTGTTGTACATTTCTTTGAAGTTTAAGCTGTTCAGTTTGTCAATGT
>DXXQ01000172.1 GCA_019416265.1 Clostridiales bacterium
ATCACATTTAGAGCAGTTCGAGCTTCCTATAGAACTGCTCTTTTTGTCTGCTCAAAATATGATACTTCACTAAAGAATTATATCACTCTGTTATATACATGCAATTAACATTTTAAACAAATTGTACCACAATCTTTTGAGCTTATTGACTATCTATTCAACATGTGCGCCACAATTTACTCAAAGTATAGAAACAAATTCGTTAAATTTTCTGTGAATTTCACCATCTTTTATATTGCTATTTTAACTTACACTCCTTTCGCGTTGCCCAGACTAAGGAATTGATACACTTTAATGGAAATCCGTCTTTGGAGAGTTCCCAATTTTGCATCAGTTCGTTATCTTCTCTACTCTTTTCCCGTATTTTTGTGCTGCTCTAATTGTAGTTTCTGTTCCACTTCTTACTCCTGTATCCACCACATACAGTGTGTCACTTAATCCTGCAATAATCCTGTTCCGCAAAGGAAAATTATATTTGTGCGGAGATGTTCCTGGGGGATATTCTGAAATAATAAGTCCCTTTTCTGCAATTATTTCTTTTAACCGCCTGTGCTCCGGTGGATAACACAAGTCTATACCATATGCCAAAACTGCAATAGTGTATCCGCTATTTTTGACAGCTGCCGTGTGAGCATAAGAATCTATCCCTTTCGCCATCCCGCTAATGATTGGATGCCCCTTTTTTATTTCCTGAACTGCCCTCTGGATTGCCATCTCTTTTCCCTTCTCACTGCAACGTCTGGAGCCTACAATTCCGCATCCATGAGTCCAGTCCTCTCTGAAACAGCCTTTTGCATAAAATACAATAGGAAAATCCATATATTCTTTCAGATTTGGCATATAATAAGAATCCTCAAAGGTAACAATTTGAATCTTCAATTCCAGGCATCTGTCAAGGATTCTTTTTGCCTCCTCCATGGATTGATCTGCTCCCGATTGCAACAAACCAATCTGATGTTCTGTAACCTTTCCTTTAGGACGAAGCATACCTTTACCCTGAAAAATGAATTCCGGATTTCCATATGCATGCAAAAATTCATGCCATGCCTTAGGCCCCAGGCCTTTGATATTTTCCAGCCAAATATAATATAATTTCATTTCATCTTTCTTCAGAAAGCATACTCCTCTCACCTCTATTGAATCACATACATCTCATTATTACTCTTATCCAAATCACGACAATTTAGTACCCTGCGGACATCTTCCTGTTCAATATTTACTGAATTTCTTAAATCTGCCGCTGTTCTTGCAAGGCGAAGCAATTTATGAATTACCCGGGCACTGTATCCAAACTTTTCGCTCGCGTTTTTCAACATTTCCGTTGATTCCTCGTCCAACTTACAGTACTTCTGAATCATGGCGGTTGTCATCTGCGCATTGCAATTCACAAACTCATCCTCTTTAAAACGTTCCTGTTGAATTTTCCGCGCTTTTTCCACAAGACTGCGCAGTTCTGTCGAAGTCTGTGTGCTCTTTTCATCTGAAAGGCTAAAATAATTCACATGCCGTACCGTTTTCTGTATATCGATTCTCTCCAGGATTGGTCCGGATATCTTCCCTCGATAATGTACAATTTCATAATCTGTACACTTACATCGTGGACTGGGATGATAACCACAGGGACAGGGATTCATGGCTGCCACAAACATAAAATTAGATGGGTATGTATTTGTTCCGTTTACCCTGGATATTGTCACTTTTTTATCCTCCAGGGGCTGCCTCAATGCATCCAGTGTGCTCTTGCTGAATTCTGCAAGTTCATCCAGAAACAGAACTCCGTTATGCGCCAGTGATACCTCTCCCGGCTGGGCATAACTCCCCCCTCCAATTAAAGCATTTAAGGATACATTATGATGCGGCGCTCTAAACGGCCGCTCCGACACCAGTCCATGATCCGGCTGCAGAAGCCCTGAAATGCTGTGTATTTTCGTAACCTCCAGTGCTTCTTTCTCTGTCATCTTTGGAAGTATCGTCGAAATTCTTTCTGCAATCATTGTCTTCCCACAGCCCGGTTCCCCAATCATTAGTATATTGTGACCTCCGGCTGCGCCAAGAACAATAGCTTCAATCAGGTCTTCCTGTCCTTTTACATCTGCAAAATCCAATCGCTCAGTTCTTACAGTCTTCTTGAAAGTCTCTGTTTTTTCTGATATTGCAGGAGGCTCAGACCGCCCTTCCAGAAACCGGATCGTATCCCTGAGATTTTCCATCCCATATACCTTAATCCCTGTTACATTCTCTGCTTCTTTCCAATTTCTGCAGGGTATAATCACTGCCTCAATCCCACGATTTTTTGCTTCTGTCACCATCGGCAAAATTCCGTTGCATGGGCGCAGCACACCATTTAGAGATAATTCTCCAATTAATGCATATTTATCCAGTTCTTTCGTAGTAATCTGTTCCGTCTGCTGGAGCAGTGCAATAGCAATGGCAAGGTCATAGTGAGAACCTTTTTTCCTCTTGTTTCCAGGAGCCAATGATATGATCACCTTTTCTTTTGGTATCTCATATCCGCAGAATTCCAGTGCTGCCTGCATACGCTCCCCAGCCTCTTTCACTGCCTGATCTCCCAGTCCTATGATTGAAATACTCTGCTGCTGTCCCCGTATGGTAGTTGCTTCGACTTCAACTTCAAAACCATCAATCCCTTCTACAGACATACTCTTTACCACGGTAGCCATCTCTCATCCTCCCCCATATTTTTCTCTATCACCATTTCCTGTTCTGCATGGGAAACCGCACCTTCTACAAACATTCTGTACTGTTCCTCCTGATTTCCCCTGAAATAACCAAGAACTTCTCTGCAATCCAAAAGTTCTGATTCTTCTTCCATAAAAAAACACCCATAACTGCTGTGCTTATAAGCCAGCGGTTCCCTTACCATGCCGGCTCGTACCGGATTCAGATGAATATATCTGCTTACTTCCAGGAAATATCCTCCGTCCTCTATCAGACATGAAACATAACGGGCATCAAAAACATGGCCTCTCCTTCCATATCTCCTGTTAAAATACATGGCATAGTTATACATCAGGTACTTCATAACCTTCCATATTTCATCTGTCATCGTGGTAATCAGCATATGAAAGTGAGTCGTCATCAGACAGTAGCTATGTAAGATGAAAGGATATTTCTCTTTTGTTTTCCTGAGGATCATGAAGAATACTTCATAGTCCTCTTCGTTTTTATACAAGAAGGCTCCACTGACCCCCCTTGCCATCACATGATATTTCGCATGTTCATACCATACTCTTGTTTTTCTTATTATCATTCTCCTTTTTTTACAAATTAATACGTTTACACGAATATTTGAACCAAAAAAATTCTTTGGTCATTCTCACTTCTTCTCACTTAAAGCGCTCATATACCCCAGCACCCTATTCCTACATTCAGCATCAAGCTCCTGATAGCTCTGTATCACCATGCCCAGATCACTGTCTTTGGCTACCGCATATACTGTGTTCTCTCTGCTTCTTTCTCCTGTGTTTTCTACTCCTGATAACAGGTAATAAGGGGTCACTCCCAGCACCTCGCATATAATCAGGATTTTATCTGCTACTGGATTCGTTCCTTTCCTCTTCCAGTCACTAATACTGCTCTGTGCAATTCCTGTCTTCTCGGAAAACTCCTTCTGACTCATTTTACGTTCTTTCAGAAGTTCAAATATTCGATCACTGATAGTCCTCATATTTTCCCTCTCTATTTTCTTGAAATATCTAGCAGTAAAAATTTTCTGGTCTTAATACCACTTCTATTCTCTTTTATTGTTATGTTTTCTATTATAAAACCGCTTTATTAATTTGTAAATACGTATTTTCTTTTTTTATAAATTGTTAATTATTCGTTTATGCGTATTTTATTGTGCCTGTCACCAATTTTTGGTCGAAGAATTAAAGAAAGATAC
>DXXQ01000173.1 GCA_019416265.1 Clostridiales bacterium
AGGCGCGAAGCGCCGCAAATTTTGTGGCATTTGTCAAGTGCTTTTTGAAAAAAAGGTGGAGAAAAAATAAAAAAGGACTCTCAGAAGCCGCATAAATAAAGGCTTAAAGATTCCGAGAGTCTATATATTTAAAAAGGAGAAAAATATGATAGTTATTTACGACAACAATGGAGCAAAGGAGGATTGAATTATGCCGGTATTTATTCGCGGAATTTTCGGTGGGGGGGGTAAAATTAAGGATGCAACAGCCTTACCAGAGGATGTTGCTTCAGGCAAGGTATTCTACAATAACGATGGGAGACAGGTAGGAAGTGGCAATGCAGTAAAATCCTTTATGTTTTATCCATCAAAAAACACTAGCACACCTCAAATATTATTAGATGGTAGGTTCTCATGGTGTCACCTTACCAGTAATAAGGGGTTACAATGTTTCGATAAAACCACTCAATATAATAATGGTACTTTAGCATGGAGCGTAATGGATTTTCCTGAGGATGCCGAAACAATAATAGCTTTAGAACGTAATAACGTAAGATATTATGTTGCACCATTAGGCTCAGACGATTCATATTCCCAACCTTTTAATGGTATGATTTACAGCGATTTTTGTATCGGAATAGCGTTTGCGTCAAAAAAGGTTTTCAGTTGCGTGGGAACTTTTGAAGGTTCTTTCGATGATACACCAATAAAATTTATTTACATTTAAGGAGATACATATATGGTAATTATTTATGACAATAATGGAAAGATTTGGTACAACGGAAGCGGCATGGGAGAACCTGCTGGGCTTCCGTTTTTAAATGTGGAAATCCCAGAGGGACATTATATTGAAAGTGTGGACGTATCAAGCGAACCACACAAGCCCGTGTTCAGGGCTTATCCAAAATCAGATATGGAGATCTTAAAAGAAAAGGTTGCAACATTGGAAGCACAGAATGCTGCGCTTATCGAAGGTGTGCAGTCTGCTACAAAATAAGGAGGTTTGGTATGCCGGTTATAATTAGAGGAATGTTTAGTGGGGGGGGGTAAAATCAAAGATGCCACGGCGGTTCCATCGGATGTTATGAAAGGGAAAGTATTCTATAACAATGATGGGAGACAGGTGGGAATAAGCAATGCGGTCAACATTAAAACTGTAACATATAATTGTAAATATGGACAAGGTTCTTATGATTCTATAGGCACGGGGAAAAGACTTTATCTTGTTTATTATAGTGGCGGCGACGTTTATTCACACGATTATAACGGAACAGTGTCTGTTGGAGGATTATACCATTATACAGATTTTTTTAAAGCTATTTTGTCGATATCAATAAATGGTAAAGCTTATAATTTTTCACACGCCGCCGAAGATACAGTTCCTAAAAGGTTACGACTGCAAGGATGGTCAGACGATTTGGTTAATATTTGGAAAAATCATATATTTGTTAATCCTACTGAGAATAACAGAGATTTATCCATAATGATAACGTATATATAATATCGCATACTTGCTTTTAACAATGCGCTGAGAAACGACAAATTAATGCTTTACCATATTTTAAGGAGGTATATACATGACAAATACAGATCTTATGAAACAGGCAGGCGCTGCTCTCGCCATGTCTGCGCAGAAAACCACCCTGACAGATCAGGAGGCTTTGACGGTAAAAAACTTGCAGAAAGAATGGAAATCCGGCGAGAAAGTCGAAGTCGGAGACCGCAGGCAGTACAAAGACCTGCTGTACAAATGCCGACAGGCACACACCACACAGGATAACTGGACACCGGACCAGTATCAGGCCGGATGGGAGGTTATTGACGAGATCCACGCCGGAACCAAGGAAGACCCAATTCCGTACACTTCTGGCATGCAGATTTACAATGGTAAATACTACACAGAGGATGAAATCCTGTATCTTTGCACCAGAGATTCTGGTCAGGCAATCTATCAGCGATTGGCTGATTTAGTAAACGTTTATGTCGTAACAGCATAAGGAGACGCACAATGGACAATCCAATTTTAAGGGCAGAGCATGAGGAATTTAAAACCAGAATCGAAGAGCATTTAAAGCGGAATGACCGCAGAATCGGGGAACTGAACGAAGCAATTCGGCAGATTGGGGAGCTGACCTTGTCTGTCCAGAGCCTTGCACAGAGTGTGGAGCAGATGGCGCAGAGCCAGAACCGGCAGGAGGGCCGTCTGGAAGAGCTTGAAAATCGGGACGGAGATACATGGCGAAAAGTAAAGTGGTATTTATTAACTCTGGCAATCGGGGCTGTTTTCGGTCTCGTTGTTGCGCAGATTGGTATGTAGGAGGTATATTATGAGAGAAAAAATCACAGCCGGAACCATCGCAAGAACCATCTGTCTTGCTTTGGCACTTATTAATCAGGTTTTGGTAATGACCGGACACAGCATTATCCCGATTGAGGACGGCACAGTAGAGGTGCTGGTAACCAATATTGCAACGATTGTGACAGCTTTAACGGCATGGTGGAAAAACAACAGTTTTACACCAAAAGCCATTGCAGCGGATAAGCAGTTGCATAAATAAGATGTTAATTATACATAAAAATACGTAAATATATTGACGTACGTATTAATACGTGATACAATAAGAACATGATAAGGAAAGGAGATACAAAAGATGCCAATGACCTCGAAAGAGATGCTAAAGTTTCTTAAACAAAATGGTTTTGAAGAAATCGGGCAAAACGGTTCTCATAAAAAACTGATTTGCAAAGAAACAGGAAGAACGGTAATCGTTCCTTATCACTCCAAAGACCTGAAAAAAGGAATGGAGCAAGCAATACTGAAACAGGCGGGGCTGAAATAAGCCCCTGCCTACAGGATATCACGGAGGTGTCAATATGAATAAATTATTTTATCCTGCTATTTTCCATGAAGCAGAGGAAGGTGGATTCTGGGTTGAATTTCCGGATATTCCGGAATGTCTGACACAGGGGGACGATATGCAACAGGCTTATGAAATGGCAGTAGAAGCCCTTGGATTATCCATTACGACCATGGAAGAAATAGGGGAAAAGATTCCTGAAGCATCAGTCCCTAGAAAAATCCAGGTAGAAGATGGATTTCTAGTAGTTGTGGAATTTGACCTGATGGAGTATAGAAGGAAGCATTGTTCAAAAGCAGTGAAAAAAACGCTTAGTATTCCAGAATGGTTGAATGAAGCTGCGATCAGGGCAGGAGTGAACTTTTCACAGGTGCTTCAGGAGGCGTTAATGGAAAAAGTAAGATAAATAAAAAACAAAAGGAGAGCTTGGAGACAGGCTCTCTTTTTAATTTTATAGACAGGATGGAAAAACTTTGAAAAACCTCTTGACTTTTACGCGTAACAAAAGTATATTATTTATAAC
>DXXQ01000174.1 GCA_019416265.1 Clostridiales bacterium
CATGCTGGCAGCGGATTACTACGCCGATCTCATCTCCCAGGGAAGACAGCTCTTTGGAAAGGGCTCCCGCATCTTTTCCGCTTGCGCTGGTATCTGCCACCATCATCATATTGAAGTAACCCTGAACGATGGTCTGGGAGATGTCAAGAATGTTGACATTGTTGTCTGCAAGATAGGTACAAACCTTTGCGATAATACCTACTGTGTCATTTCCTACCACTGTGATAATTGTTTTTTTCATAGCCTTTGTCCTTTCTATACTGTAATCACATCTGATATGCAATCCCTCTTGGCCACCTGGATCCGAAAATCTCTGGACTTATAAGGGTTGTCACCTAAGGTTACCTCCGAGCAGACGGTTTCATATGCCAGCTCTTCGTAGTTGTTTTCCCTGCTCAAATGCCCAAGGAATACTGCTTTCAGATTATCATGCAGAAGGCGGCAGAGAAGTCTTCCCGCATTTTCGTTGGAAAGATGTCCTCTGTCACCCAGAATTCTCTGTTTCAGATAATAAGGATATTTGCCCACCTGAAGCATCCGGATGTCATGATTCGCCTCCAGAAGAAGGGCGTCCAGATTCTGCAAATGTCCGATTATGTAGTCATTATACTTCCCAAGGTCTGTGGCAATCCCCACCGCCTGAGTCCCGCATTCCAGACGGTACCCAACAGGCTGCGCTGCATCGTGAGGAATGGTAAAGGGATTAATGGTCATATCCTTGATCTCAAAAGGATCATCCTCCCGGATTTCATGAAAAATCCCCTCCGGCATCCTGCCGAGGCTTTTCATCCTGGACATGGCGTCCACAGTTCCTCCGGTTGCATATATGGGAATGTGATATTTCCGCGCGATCACTCCCAGTCCCTGAATATGGTCGGAATGCTCGTGGGTGATCAGAATCCCGTCGATATCCTCCCCTGTAAGCTCCAGACTGTTCAGTCCCTGGGTGATCCGCTTTCCGCTGATCCCCGCGTCCACCAGCAGGTGGGCATTATCAGAGCCCACATAAATACAGTTTCCGCTGCTTCCGCTGGCTATACTACAAAGTCTCATATTTCCTTAACCTCTCTTCAATCTGCTTCTTTGTCTCTTCTTCCGAACCGCTGTTGTTTATCTCAAAGTCCGTATGTGCACGGAAAAATTCCTCCGATGCCTGGCTTTTGATGATCTGCTCTGATTTTTCCCTGCTGTAGCCTCTGCTTTCCATCAGACGGCTGATACGGATCTCCCTGTCTGTATGAACGTACCATACCTCATCGCAGAATTCCTGATAATGGTCTTCCAAAAGAAGCGCCGCTTCCACCACGCAGATGGAGCGGTTTTCCTCTTTCCGAAGGGCCAGCTGTTCCAAAATATATCCTTTCACTGCAGGATGAATGATTCCATTGAGTTTCTCCCGCAGCTCCGGATGAGAGAATACTACATCGGAAACCCTTCTGCGGTCAATGGTTTTATCTTCTTTTTTTATAATATCCCTTCCGAAAAGCCCGATAACAGGCTCATAGCACTCCCCGCCCGGTTCCATGACCAGGTGTCCTATCTCATCTGCCTTTAAAACAAAGGCATTCCAATTCTCTTCCAGAAAATCCAGGATCGTGCTTTTTCCGGCTCCCACTCCGCCGGTAATTCCTAATGTGAACATTCTCTTTTCCTCTTATTTTGCCTCGTACCAGTTATTCCCCTGGTGCATATCCACCTCAAGCTCCACCAAAAGCCGGGCAGCACCTTTCATTTCCTCTTCCAAAATCGCGGAAACCTGCTTTATTTCCTCTTTACT
>DXXQ01000175.1 GCA_019416265.1 Clostridiales bacterium
ACGCTTTACCAGAGGCAGGGTAAGCTTGAAGCCGGGATTGCTCTCCAGTCCGCTTAAATTCACGGAGATAACGGGAACCTGTTCCATGCCTGCCTTTTTCAGCGCCCTGCGGATAAATGCAATATAGTTGGAAGCACGGCAGCCTCCTCCTGTCTGGCTCATGATCACGGCTGTGCGGTTCAGGTCATATTTGCCGGAGAGAAGAGCCTCCATGATCTGCCCCACCACAATGAGAGAGGGGTAGCAGGCGTCGTTGTTTACATATTTCAGACCAATGTCAACAGAGCTTCTGCTGTCTGTAGGCAGTACCTCGAAATGATAGCCGGAGGCATTGAAGGCAGCCTGGAAAAGACTGAAATGGAAAGGCGACATCTGGGGACAGAGGATGGTGTAATTTTTGCGCATCTCTTTGGTAAATACCACTTTTTCAATGGAAGAGGGCTGAATGACCCGTTTTTCCTTCTGCTTATCCTTGGCCCGGAGAGCTGCAAGGAGGGAGCGGACACGGATTCTGGCAGCGCCAAGATTGTTTACCTCGTCAATTTTCAGACAGGTATAGATTTTTCCGCTTCTTTCCAGGATCTCGTAGACCTCGTCTGTAGTCACGGCATCAAGGCCGCATCCAAAGGAGTTAAGCTGAATCAGGTCAAGGTCATCTCTGGTCTTAACGAAATTGGCAGCTGCATAAAGGCGGGAGTGGTACATCCACTGATCGTTTACACGGATGGGACGTTCCACCTCTCCCAGGTGGGAGACAGAGTCCTCTGTAAAAACAGCAATTCCGTAGCTGTTGATCAAATCCGGGATTCCGTGATGGATTTCCGGATCGATATGGTAGGGACGGCCGGCAAGAACGATGCCCCGGCGTCCGGTTTCTTCCAGGTATTTTAAGGTCTCCTCACCCTTTGCCTGAATATCTCTGTGGGTTTGGGCAAGCTCTTCCCAGGCCTTATGGGCGGCCTGTCTGACCTCCTGGGAGGGGATTTCCTGAAATACCTCTACAAGCCGGTCTGTGAGGATCTGCTCAGAGGTAAAGGCCATGAAGGGATTCCTGAAATCAATGGAAGGATCGTTTAACTCGTCCACGTTATTCTTGATATTTTCCGCATAGGAGGTTACGATGGGGCAGTTATAATGGTTGACTGCGTCCGGGAACTCGTTTCTCTCATAAGGGATGCAGGGGTAAAAAATAAATTTCACACCGTTTTTCAGAAGCCAGCTGATATGGCCGTGAGTCAGCTTGGCAGGGTAGCACTCGGATTCGCTTGGGATGGATTCGATGCCAAGCTCGTATATCTTTCTGGTAGAGGTAGGAGAAAGCACCACCTCATATTTCAGCTCCGTAAAGAAGGTAAACCAGAAGGGATAATTTTCGAACATATTCAGGACGCGGGGGATTCCCACCTTGCCCCTGGAAGCCTTGTCAGCAGAAAGCGGCTCATAGGAAAAAATACGTTTGTACTTATATTCGTAAAGATTGGGAATATGATCCTTGTTTTTCTCCTTACCGATTCCGCGCTCACAGCGGTTTCCGCTGATATACTGGCGTCCTCCGGAAAACTTGTTGATGGTAAGACGGCAGTTGTTGGTACAGCCGCGGCAGTTTGCCATGGAGGTGGTATATTTCAGCTCATTGATCTTTTCGATAGAGAGCATGGAGGTTTCTTTTCCCTCCTCGAAGCGTTCTCTTGCAATGAGGGCAGCGCCGAAGGCACCCATGATTCCGGCGATATCCGGACGGATGGCCTCACAGTTGGCAATTTTTTCGAAGCTTCGAAGAACCGCGTCATTATAGAAGGTTCCGCCCTGGACAACGATGTGGCTTCCAAGCTCGGAG
Source organism: Clostridiales bacterium (assembly GCA_019416265.1). Lineage (GTDB taxonomy): Bacteria > Bacillota > Clostridia > Lachnospirales > Lachnospiraceae > Blautia_A. The sequence goes on from DXXQ01000175.1 coordinate 1,838, forward strand.
GCATCGGAAACCTTGATAACCTTGTAAAGGGCGTTTTTGATAACGGAGTAGGCAAGTCCTGCGGAAATGTCGGAAACCTCCGCGCCTTCCTTCTGGGCCTGCTTTACCTTGGAATTCATAAATACGGTACAGCGGGTGCCCAGGTCAATGGGATGCTTGGCGAACAGGGCTGCTTTGGCAAAATCCTGAACAGAATAGTTGAGGGACTTTGCAAAAGTCTCAATAAAGGAACCGCAGCCGGAGGAGCAGGCCTCATTGAGCTGTACGCTGTCAACAGTTTTGTTTTTGATCTTGATGCACTTCATATCCTGACCGCCGATATCAAGGATACAGTCTACCTCAGGGTCAAAGAAGGCTGCCGCATAATAGTGGGAAACAGTTTCCACCTCCCCTTCGTCAAGAAGAAGGGCGGCCTTAATAAGAGCCTCTCCGTAGCCTGTGGAGCAGGAGTAGGCAATGCGGGCATCCGAAGGCAGGAGCTTGTAGATTTCCTGGATGGAGCGGATGGTGGTCTTTAACGGGTTTCCGTTGTTATTGCTGTAAAAGGAGTAAAGAAGGGATCCGTCCTCCCCCACAAGAGCTGTTTTTGTGGTGGTGGAGCCTGCGTCGATACCCAGATAGCAGTTTCCCTTATAAGTAGCAAGCTCTCCTGTTTTGACTTTATATGTACTCTGGCGTTTGTGAAAAGCCTGATAATCCTCCTCTGTGGGGAAAAGAGGCTCCATACGGGCAACCTCAAAGTCCAGCTTAATGGAATTGCGAAGGCGGTCCTTCATTTCCGTAAGGGAGACTTGTACCTCCTCCCTGGCATTCAGGGCAGAGCCGATGGCAGCAAAAAGGTGGGAATTTTCCGGTACAATGGTGTGCTCGTCATCAAGCTTCAGGGTGCGGATAAAGGCTTTTTTCAGTTCTGAGAGAAAGTGCAGCGGGCCTCCCAGAAAGGCAACGTGGCCCCGGATAGGCTTGCCGCAGGCAAGACCGGAAATGGTCTGGTTTACAACTGCCTGGAAAATAGAAGCGGATAAATCCTCCTTGGTAGCTCCGTCGTTGATCAGAGGCTGGATGTCAGTTTTGGCAAACACGCCGCAGCGGGCTGCAATTGGGTAGAGGGCTTTATAATTTTTCGCATATTCGTTAAGACCGGAAGCGTCGCTTTGTAACAGGGACGCCATCTGGTCGATGAAAGAGCCGGTACCGCCTGCGCAGATACCGTTCATACGCTGTTCCACATTTCCGTTTTCAAAATAAATGATCTTTGCATCTTCACCGCCAAGCTCGATGGCAACGTCTGTCTGGGGAGCCAGCTTCTGTAAAGAAGAAGAAACCGCAATGACCTCCTGGACAAAGGGAACGCCCAGATGGTTTGCCAGTGTCAGCCCGCCGGAGCCTGTGATCACAGGATGAAGCGTCATTTCCCCGTGCTCCTCCCAGGCTTCCTGAAGAAGATCGGCAAGAGTTTCCTGAATATTGGCGAAGTGGCGTTTATAGTCTGCAAAAAGCAGATTTTCATCTTTATCAAGTATTGCGATTTTTACAGTGGTGGAACCGATGTCGATTCCGAGTGTATAACTATTCATAAAAGTAATTTATGCCTCCTCTTTTGGGTCGAACTTGTTTACAGATCGATCTGCCAGAAATATTCCTACTGTCCCGGAAGTCCGGTCAAAGAAAACAGAGAACAAAGAGGGCAGTACGGAATGATTCTTTCTTATTTAATATGCAGAACGGATTTTATCTGTACCATTATACTCTAATGGATGAAAAATGACAATGAGAAAGATTACCAATGATTGCCCTCTTTTCTGTTGAAATTTTGTTGTTTTCAAGCTATAATAAGCAGGTTAAGAGAGAAGAAAATAAGATGATTGTCCACAAAAGCAGACAGTCACAGAATAATTTTGACGAAAAGAGGATAATAAATGGCAGAATATAAGCTTCTGAAAACAGAAGGACGGGCCAAACGTGCGGAATTCCACACTGTACATGGCACCATCCAGACTCCGGTTTTTATGAACGTTGGAACGATCGCTGCGATCAAGGGAGCAGTTTCCACTCAGGATCTGCAGGAAATCGGCACCCAGGTGGAGCTGTCCAACACCTACCACCTTCATGTACGCCCCGGAGACAAAATTGTAAAACAGCTTGGCGGACTCCACAAATTTATGGTATGGGACAAGCCGATCCTTACCGATTCCGGCGGATTCCAGGTGTTTTCCCTTTCCGGACTTCGCAAGATCAAAGAAGAGGGTGTTTACTTCCGCTCCCACATTGATGGTCACAAGATCTTTATGGGACCGGAGGAAAGTATGCAGATCCAGTCCAACCTTGCCTCCACCATTGCCATGGCCTTTGACGAGTGCCCCAGCAGCGTGGCGGACAGAGACTATGTGCAGAAATCCGTTGACCGTACTACCCGCTGGCTGAAAAGATGCAAGGCGGAGATGGCCCGTCTCAACAGCCTTCCGGATACCATCAACAAAGAGCAGCTCCTCTTTGGTATCAACCAGGGGGCGATTTATTCGGATATCCGTATTAATCATGCAAAGGAGATCGCGGCTCTTGATCTGGACGGATATGCAGTAGGCGGTCTTGCAGTGGGAGAGACCCATGAGGAAATGTACCACATTCTGGACGAGGTCGTACCCCATCTTCCGCAGAACAAACCCACTTATCTTATGGGCGTGGGAACTCCTGCCAACATTCTGGAAGGGGTTGAGCGCGGCATAGACTTCTTTGACTGTGTATATCCCAGCAGAAACGGACGTCACGGTCATGTATATACCAACCATGGCAAAATGAACCTGTTCAATGCAAAATATGAGCTGGATACCCGTCCCATTGAAGAGGGATGTCAGTGTCCTGCCTGCCGTCATTACAGCAGAGCTTATATCAGACATCTTCTGAAGGCGAAAGAGATGCTGGGCATGCGCCTTTGCGTACTCCACAATCTTTACTTCTACAACCATATGATGGAAGAGATCCGGGATGCCCTTGACGCAGGAAACTTTGCAGAGTACAAAAAAATGCGTCTGGAAGGCTTTGAAGAGGGGAAAATCAACTCTAATCGGTAGAATTTGCCATAAGGACTGCAAAAAAAGTGAAAAATACTTGAAGTTATGACAGTTTTTGTGTATGATATGCTGTAGTGCCCGGAAACGGGGCATGACTTTCCGGAAAGGTGAACAAGAGACTCCGGACAGTTTCGAAAGTATGATATAGGAGGAATTGTGAAATGGACGCACAGGGCGGAATGAGCTTGGGATTTGCCATTGTCTGGATGGTAGTTCTGTTTGGAATTATGTATTTTTTAATGATTCGTCCACAGAAGAAAGAGCAGAAAAGACTTCAGGCCATGTTAAATGACATGGAGGTTGGCGACAGCGTAGTTACCACAGGCGGATTCTACGGCGTAGTCATCGACATGACAGAAGAAGACGTAATCGTAGAGTTTGGTAACAACAAGAACTGCCGTATCCCAATGAGGAAACAGGCAATCGCTGAAGTAGAAAAAGCAGAGCAGGCATCTGCCTGACAGGAAAAAAAGCAGGTATCGCTGGAAACAGAGGGATGCTTGCTTTTTTGGCTTCTTTTATTTTTTTACGTTAATACAGTAAAATTTTTCACGTTAAAAGGTTGAAATCTGAAGAGAAGTGTATTATTATATTAACAATACCCATCTGATTGGAGGAAAAGGAATATGGAACATAAAATTGCATTGATCCGAGGAGACGGAATCGGACCGGAAATTGTGACAGAAGCGAAGAAAGTACTTGATAAGGTCTGTGAGAAATACAGCCACAGTTTTACATACTCGGAAGTGCTATTGGGAGGTGCATCCATAGATGTACACGGCGTACCTCTTACGGAAGAAGCCATTGCACAGGCCAAAGCCGCTGACGCAGTCCTCATGGGTTCCATCGGCGGAGATGCGAAGACTTCCCCCTGGTACAGGCTGGAGCCTTCCAAACGTCCGGAAGCCGGTCTTCTTGCAATCAGGAAAGCGCTTAACTTATTTGCCAATTTAAGACCAGCCTATCTATACAGAGAATTAAAGGCTGCCTGCCCTCTGAAGGAGGAGATCATCGGAGATGGTTTTGATATGATCATTGTCCGGGAGCTGACGGGAGGTCTTTACTTCGGAGAGAGAAAGACTGTGGAAGAAAATGGCGTGAAGAAAGCCATCGACACACTGGCTTATAACGAAGAAGAGATCCGCCGGATTGCAGTCAAGGCATTTGAGATCGCAGAGAAGCGCAGGAAAAAAGTGACAAGCGTGGACAAGGCGAATGTTCTCGATTCTTCCAGACTCTGGAGAAGTGTGGTGGAAGAGGTTGCCGGAAATTATCCGGAGGTAGAGCTGGAGCATATGCTTGTGGACAACTGTGCAATGCAGCTTGTCCGTGATCCGAAACAGTTTGACGTTATTCTTACAGAGAATATGTTTGGAGATATTTTATCTGACGAGGCCAGCATGGTGACAGGTTCTATCGGAATGCTGTCCTCAGCCAGCTTAAATGAGACGAAATTCGGCCTCTATGAACCAAGCCACGGTTCTGCTCCGGATATTGCGGGACAGAATAAGGCGAACCCTATTGCAACCATTCTTTCCGCAGCCATGATGCTCCGTTTTTCCCTGGATATGGACAGGGAGGCAGACGCAGTGGAAGCCGCGGTACAGAAGGTGCTCACAGAAGGCTACAGAACAGGAGACATCATGTCAGAGGGTTGTACTTTGGTGGGAACAAAGGAAATGGGAGATTTAATTGCAGCAGCAATTTGACATAAGAAAATAAAGGAGAGATCGCTATGAGAAGTGACGCAGTAAAAAAAGGAGCACAGCAGGCGCCCCATCGCTCCCTGTTCAACGCTCTTGGAATGACAAAAGAGGAAATGGAAAGACCGCTGGTGGGAATTGTCAGCTCTTATAATGAAATTGTACCCGGACATATGAATCTGGATAAAATCGTGGCAGCCGTTAAGCAGGGAGTTGCCATGGCAGGCGGAACTCCTGTTGTATTCCCTGCGATCGCAGTCTGCGACGGAATTGCAATGGGACATGTGGGAATGAAATATTCTCTTGTGACAAGAGATCTTATTGCAGATTCCACAGAAGCAATGGCCCTGGCCCATCAGTTCGACGCCCTTGTTATGGTTCCGAACTGTGACAAAAACGTGCCGGGACTTCTGATGGCAGCGGCAAGAATCAATGTGCCGACGATCTTTGTAAGCGGCGGCCCAATGATGGCAGGCCGTATCAACGGACATAAAACAAGCCTTTCCAGTATGTTTGAGGCAGTTGGCGCTTATGCGGCAGGCAATCTCACAGAGGAAGGACTTACAGAATACGAAAACAAGGTATGCCCAACCTGCGGCTCCTGCTCCGGTATGTACACAGCGAACTCCATGAACTGTCTCACCGAGGCTCTCGGCATGGGACTTCAGGGCAACGGAACCATTCCGGCTGTATACTCCGAGAGAATCCGTCTTGCGAAACACGCAGGTATGCAGGTTATGGAGCTTTACAGAAGAAATATCCGGCCGAGAGATATTATGACAGAGGATGCGATCCTCAATGCACTGACTGTGGATATGGCTCTTGGCTGTTCCACAAACAGTATGCTTCATCTTCCGGCCATTGCCCATGAGATCGGCATGGATTTTGACATCAGCTTTGCAAATGAGATCAGTGAAAAGACTCCGAATCTCTGCCATCTGGCTCCTGCAGGCCCTACCTATATGGAAGATCTCAACGAGGCAGGCGGCGTATACGCGGTTATGAACGAATTAAATAAACTGGGACTTCTCCACACAGACTGCATCACTGCTACAGGAAAGACAGTGGGAGAAAACATTGAAAACTGCATCAACCTGAATCCTGAGGTTATCCGTCCTGTGGAAAACCCATACAGCAAAACAGGCGGACTTGCAGTCCTTAAAGGAAATCTTGCCCCTGACGGAGGCGTTGTAAAACGCTCCGCTGTAGTGGAGGAAATGATGGTTCACGAAGGACCGGCAAGAGTCTTTGACTGTGAAGAGGATGCCATTGAAGCCATTAAAGGCGGAAAAATCGTAGCCGGAGATGTGGTAGTCATCCGCTATGAGGGACCGAAAGGCGGCCCGGGCATGAGAGAGATGCTCAACCCTACCTCTGCCATTGCAGGAATGGGACTTGGTTCATCGGTAGCCCTTATCACAGACGGACGCTTCAGCGGCGCATCCAGAGGAGCATCCATCGGACACGTTTCTCCGGAAGCGGCAGTGGGAGGCCCCATTGCCCTGGTGGAGGAAGGAGATATTATCAGTATCAATATTCCGGAGCTGAAGCTTGAGGTCAAGGTTTCAGACGAGGAAATGCAGGCGAGAAAAGAGAAATGGCAGCCGCGCCAGCCCAAGGTGACCACAGGCTATCTTGCAAGATATGCAGCTATGGTAACCTCAGGAAACAGAGGCGCCATTTTAGAAGTACCAAAAGCGGAGTAAGGAGGAAAATATATGCAGCTTACAGGAGCGGAAATCATTGTTGAATGTTTGAAGGAGCAGGGCGTTGATACAGTATTTGGTTATCCGGGAGGAGCGATCCTCAATGTCTATGATGCCCTTTATAAATACAGGGATGAGATCACACATATCCTTACATCCCATGAGCAGGGTGCTGCCCATGCGGCAGACGGTTATTCCAGAGCAACCGGCAAGGTAGGCGTGTGTATGGCCACAAGCGGCCCCGGTGCAACCAACCTGGTTACAGGAATTGCCACAGCGTTTATGGATTCGGTTCCGGTGGTGGCAATCACAGCCAATGTGGGAACCTCTCTTCTCGGCAAGGACTCCTTCCAGGAGGTTGACATTGCAGGTATCGTAATGCCGATCACCAAGCACAGCTATATTGTAAAGGATATTACAAAGCTTGCGGACACGATCCGCAAAGCCTTCTATATTGCAAAGAGCGGCCGCCCGGGTCCTGTTCTTGTGGACGTAACAAAGGATGTGACAGGAGCTCTTTACGACTATAAACCCCGCCGTCCTGCTACAGTGACAAGGGAAGTCAGCGAAGTGAGAGAGGAAGACCTGGCGGCAGCAGTGGAGCTGATCAAAAAGGCAGAGCGTCCGTTTATTTTTAACGGCGGCGGAGCTGTGATTTCCGGTGCACACGAAGAGATCACAGAGCTTGCCCACAGAATTCAGGCTCCTGTATGCGACAGCCTTATGGGCAAGGGCGCTTTCTCAGGGGAAGACCCCATGTACACAGGTATGCTGGGTATGCACGGAACCAAGACCTCGAATCTGGGAGTTTCCCAGTGCGATCTTCTCATTGTTCTCGGCGCGCGGTTCAGTGACCGTGTAACGGGAAATGCAAAGACCTTTGCCAAAAACGCAAAGATCCTTCAGATCGATGTGGATGCTGCGGAGATCAATAAGAACATCCTTGTAGACGTTTCCGTTGTAGGCGATGTGAAGGAGGTCTTAAAACGGCTTCTGGAAGAGATCCCGGCGAAAAACAATCCGGAGTGGACAGCAAAAATCCAGGATATGAAAGCAAAATATCCTCTGAAATATGACCATACCCAGCTCACCGGCCCCTATATCATCGAAAAGCTTTATCAGCTGACAGAGGGGAATGCCATCGTCACCACAGACGTAGGCCAGCATCAGATGTGGGCTGCACAGTATTATAAATATAAAGAACCGAGAACCCTTCTCACCTCCGGCGGACTGGGAACCATGGGCTACGGCCTTGGGGCAGCCATCGGCGCGAAGATGGGAAGACCGGAAAAAACAGTTGTAAACATTGCAGGTGACGGATGCTTCCGTATGAATATGAACGAGATTGCTACAGCAGTCCGCACAGGCAGACAGGTAATTCAGATCGTCCTTAACAATCACGTACTTGGCATGGTACGCCAGTGGCAGTCCCTGTTCTACGATCACAGATATTCACATACAATTCTGGATGACGCAGTAGATTTTGTAAAAGTATCTGAGGCTCTGGGAGCAAAAGCCATCCGTGTGACAAAGATGGAAGAAGTGGAACCTGCACTGAAGGAAGCTCTGGCAACAGAAGGCACAGTAGTGCTTGACTGCTGGATCGACCGGGATTTAAGCGTATTCCCAATGGTGCCGGCAGGAGCCAATATCGACGATGTATTTGATGAGGAGGATATGAAGAAAGATGAGTAGAGTATATAATTTTTCTGCAGGACCTGCAGTACTTCCCGAAAGCGTATTACAGGAAGTGGCAGCGGAAATGATGGATTACAATGGTACAGGAATGTCTGTAATGGAAATGAGCCACAGAAGCGCGGCTTTCCAGCAGATCATCGACGAAGCGGAACAGGATCTGCGGGATCTGATGCAGATTCCGGATAATTACAAGGTATTATTCCTTCAGGGCGGAGCTTCCCAGCAGTTTGCCATGATTCCCATGAACCTGATGAAAAACAGGGTAGCGGACTATATTGTCACAGGACAGTGGGCAAAGAAAGCGTATCAGGAAGCTCAGAAATACGGAAAAGCAAACAAGATCGCATCCTCCGAGGATAAGACCTTTTCCTATATCCCGGACTGCAGCGATCTTCCGATCAGCCCGGACGCGGATTATGTATACATTTGTGAAAACAATACCATTTACGGAACAAAGTTCAAAGAACTCCCCAATACAAAAGGGAAGGATCTGGTAGCGGACGTTTCCTCCTGTTTCCTGTCCGAGCCGGTGGATGTGAGCAAATATGCCATTATTTACGGCGGTGTGCAGAAAAATATCGGACCTGCAGGCATGGTCATTGCCATTGTCCGGGAAGACCTGATCACAGAGGATGTGCTTCCGGGAACTCCTACCATGCTGACCTATAAGACACATGCAGATGCAGGTTCTCTCTACAATACTCCAAATGCCTACTGTATTTATGTGTGCGGCAAGGTGTTTAAATGGCTGAAATCCATGGGAGGTTTGGAGGAGATGAAGAAACGCAACGAAGAAAAAGCGAAACTCCTCTATGACTTCCTTGACCAGAGCCGCCTTTTCAAAGGAACTGTTGTTCCGAAAGACCGTTCTCTTATGAATGTTCCTTTTGTGACAGGAGATAAGGAAATGGATGCGAAATTCGTAAAAGAAGCCGCAGAAGCAGGACTTGTGAACCTGAAGGGCCACAGAAGCGTAGGCGGCATGAGGGCAAGTATCTACAACGCAATGCCAAAGGCAGGTGTGGAAGCCCTTGTCGCATTCATGAAAAAATTCGAGGAGGAAAATGCCTAATGTATCAGTATCACTGCCTCAATCCCATTGCAGAAAAAGGCCTGAACCTTTTTGGAGAAGAATATAAAAAAACAGAAACTGTTGACGGAGCAGACGCCATTCTCGTCAGAAGTGCAAAAATGCACGACATGGAGCTGCCGGAAAGTGTGGTTGCCGTGGCCCGCGCAGGCGCAGGAGTCAACAATATTCCGGTTAAGGAATATGCAGAGAAGGGAATCGTAGTCTTCAATACGCCGGGAGCAAATGCCAACGGCGTAAAGGAGCTGGTTCTTGCAGGAATGCTCCTTGCCTCCCGTGACATTGTGGGAGGAATCGAATGGGTGGAAAAGGAGAAAGACCGGGAGGATATCGACAAGCTTGCAGAGAAACAGAAAAAACAGTTTGCAGGCTGTGAGATTATGGGGAAAAAGCTTGGAATCATCGGCCTTGGCGCGATCGGCGCCATGGTTGCCAACGCAGCTTCCGGCCTGGGCATGGAGGTTTACGGCTATGACCCGTATATCTCTATTGACGCTGCATGGAATCTTTCCCGCACGATCAGGCACAGCAAGAGCCTGGAAGAAATCTATACACAGTGCGATTACATCACCATCCATGTGCCGCTTCTTGACAGCACAAAAGAGATGATCAATGCAGAGGCCTTCAGCAAAATGAAAGACGGAGTGGTTCTCCTGAACTTTGCCCGTGACCTTCTGGTAGACGAGAAGGCGCTGATCGAAGCGCTGGAAAGCGGAAAGGTAAAGAAATACGTAACAGATTTTGCAAACCATACCGTAGCCGGAAGAGAAGGAATCCTGGTAACGCCTCATCTTGGCGCCTCCACGGAGGAGTCGGAGGAGAACTGTGCAGTGATGGCTGCAAAGGAACTGAAGGATTTCCTGGAAAACGGAAACATCAGAAATTCCGTAAACTTCCCTAACTGCGATATGGGTACCTGTGTGGCAGTGGGACGTATTGCCATCACCCACAAAAACATCCCCAACATGATCAGCCAGCTTACCAATGTCCTCGGTTCAGAAGGGGTAAATATCGCGGACATGACCAATAAGAGTAAAGGCGAGTATGCCTACACCCTGCTGGATCTGGAAAGCGCAGCCTCCAGAGAAGCCCTGGAAGCCCTGAAAGCGATCGAAGGGGTAGCAAAAGTACGGGTGGTAAAATAACACCCCATCAAAGAAAAAAGGAATCTTTACAATATAAGAACTCCTGCCGGAAGATAGGATCCCGGCAGGAGTTTTCTGGATTTCAGCCTCTTTCTGGAAGAGAGCGTATTCTGTTTTGGGTTGAAGGAGTCTTATCTTCCTCTGGAAGCTTTGAAGGCTTCCACTTCTTCACGGGTGGACATTACGCGGAGTGCGCCCTTGCGTGTGGTGATCAGAGATGCGGCTGCATTTGCAAAGGTCAGAAGCTCATAGAGATTCTCCTCTGTCAGATCATCAAGTCCATGCTCCAGAACATAATTTAAAGAACTTGCACAGAAGGTATCTCCGGCTCCTGTGGTCTCGATGGTGTTTTCCTGAAGGAACGGAGCAGATTCTACACGGAGATCTTTGTAATATGCGCGGCTTCCGTCTTTTCCCATGGTGATAAGAACAAGAGGGATGTTATATTTTTCCCGGATCATGGCAGCGCCCTTGTCATAATCGGTTGTTCCGAACAGGAATTCTACTTCGTTATCGGAAATTTTCAGAATGTCGCATTTGGTAAGGCCGTATTCGATTTCTCTGCGGGCATCTTCCAGGGATTTCCACAGAGGAGGGCGGAGGTTCGGGTCGAAGCTTATGATACAGCCGGCCTCTTTGGCAACTTCGATGGCATGACGGGTGGCTTCCCTTACGCCTTCATGGGTGGAGGAAAGGGTTCCGAAGTGGAAGATACGGGAATCCCGGATCAGCTCCTCCTGAACATCTTCCTTTGTGAGCATCATATCAGCGCCCGGGTTGCGGTAGAAAGAGAAATCTCTGTCTCCGTCCGGATAAGTATGTACAAATGCAAGGGTGGTATGAACTTCTTCGTCCATGATCAGGTTGCGGGTATCGATGCCCACTTCCTCTACTGCAGTTTTTAACTGCTCTCCGAACATATCTTTGCCGACTTTGCCGATGAAGGCTGTTTTTTTGCCCAGTTTCTCCAGCATGGCAAGCACATTACATGGAGCTCCGACGGGATTGGCTTCCATAATCGGATTTCCCTGTTCGCTCATTCCGTTTTCCGTAAAGTCGATCAGTAATTCGCCTAAAGCAGTTACATCAAAGGATTTATTTCCCATAATTTCAAGTCCTCCCTGATTTCGTTTTTCCAGGCTCGCAGTAAGCCTGAGTATATATTCTCACTTTATCTCAGTAAAGGGTATTTGTCAAATAAATTTTAGTGTATTTTTTCTATTTTTCATGGTAATTTCTTTATTTTTAAGAATAAAAATGGTAAAATAAAAAAATAAGGCAATTTTGATACGGTTCCCTGCCATTGAAAAAGCGGACCGCAGTATTGTTTGTTGACAGGAGGAAAAGAGCATGGACGAGAAATTATATAAGTTTATGAACTGGCCCAGGATCGAGGATGTTGTTTATTGTGAGGAAAATGCGCCGAAGGATGTAATGGGTCCGTCCCTGACCCAGGACGGCGTAGTGGTACAGGGATTTTTTCCGGGAGCAGAGGAAGTCCTGGTAGTAACAGGAGGCAAAACCTATGCCTGCGAGCTTGAGGATGAGGCAGGCTATTATGCGGTGCTTTTGCCGAGACGGAAAATTCCGGAATACAAATTCCGGGTGACAAAGGACGGCGTGACAAAGGAATTTCACGACCCCTATGCGTTTCCAGGGCAGATCACCGAGGATGAGGAGAAGGCTTTCTGCGCAGGGGTATACTATGAAGCGTACAAAAAACTGGGAGCCCATCCCATGGAGATCAACGGTGTAAAGGGAACCTATTTTGCAGTGTGGGCGCCCAATGCAAAGCGCGTCAGCGTAGTGGGTGATTTCAACAACTGGGACGGACGTACACTGATGATGCACAGAATGCCCATGTCAGGAATTTACGAGCTCTTTGTTCCGGAGGTAGGCGAAGGGGAAATCTATAAATACGAGATCAAGACAAAAGAGGGAGAAATCCTTCTGAAGGCAGACCCTTATGGAGCGCAGACACAGCAGCCGCCGTCCACAGCTTCTGTAGTGGCAGATACGGAGAGCTTCCAATGGGGAGACGGAGACTGGATGAGCGGACGGAGCAGATTTGAAGATAAAAAGCAGCCGGTTTCCATTTATGAAACAAGCCTCAGCCAGTGGTCTTCCCCGGAAGAGCTGGTGGATTTCCTTACAGAGACAGGCTATACTCATGTGGAGCTTCTTCCTGTTATGGAATATCTGGATGAGGAGACAAATGGATATTCAACCTCTGCTTATTTCGCAGTAACCTCAAGATTCGGAGGACCGGAGGAATTCTGTGCTCTGGTGGATACTCTTCATCAGGCGGGGATCGGCGTGATTCTTGACTGGACGCCCGCCCAGTTCCCGCGGTACGAGGGAGGACTGGAACGATTTGACGGAACGGCTCTTTACGAGCAGCCGGATGAGGACATGAAGGTTCATCCCTTCTGGGGAACTCTGCTTTACAATTATGCAAGCCCCATGGTAAAAGACTTCCTGATCTCCAATGCCTGCTACTGGCTGGAGGTCTATCATGCAGACGGCCTCCGCATGGATGACGTAGACGCCATGCTTTACCTTGATTACGGCAGAAATCCGGGAGAGTGGAAGCCGAATCTTTACGGCACAAACGAGAATCTCCATGGAGTGGAATTTCTGAAGCACTTAAATTCCATTGTGAAAAAGAGAAATCCGGGTGTCCTGCTGATCGCCCAGGAGGACGGCCTGTGGCCGGAGCTTACAGACAGTGTGGAAAACGACCATATTGGCTTTGACTACAAATGGTCCGGCGGCTGGACAAAGGATTTCCTGGATTATCTTGGAGAGACACCGGAGGAAAGGAAGAACAGTCATGATAAGCTGACCCTTTCCATGCTGTATGCTTACTGTGAGCGCTATGTGCTGACTCTGGGACGGAGAGATGTGGGAACCTCTTTTGAAGAATTTATGGACCGGATTCCGGGAGAGGAAGGACAGAAGTTTGCCCAGATAAGAGAAGCCTATGCTTATATGATGCTCCATCCGGGCTGTAAGATGATGGCTCCGGAACCGGGAATGCCGCAGGAGCTGAAGGCCTGTATCCATGACCTTAACGAGCTTTACAAGTCGCATCCGGCTCTCTATACAGGTGACCATGAATATGAAGGCTTTGAGTGGATCCAGCTTATGAAATATGAAGAAAACGTCATTGCATTTCTGAGGAGAGATCCGGAGACAGGAGAAAGTCTTCTTGCAGTATGTAATTTCTCAGACAAGGCACAGGAAGCTTACCGGGTGGGCGTTCCGTTCTACGGCAAATATAAAGAAATCTTTAACAGCGACGATGAGAAATACGGCGGCGGGGGAGTGAAGAATCCGAGAGTGAAAACCTCAAAGAAAGAGGAGTGGGATGAGAGAGAGAACTCCATCACATTTAAGCTTCCTGCCTTTGGCGCAGTGATCTTTAGCTGTACGCCTGAGGAGGAGAAAAAAGGAAAGAAACCCAGAACCGGGGCTGTGAAGTAAATACCATAAAATAAGAGCGTGTTTGAAAATTCCCTCTGCCGGCGGCAGGAAGAATTTCTGAACACGCTCTAAAAATGCTCTCAAAATGAAAAAAATCGTCATTACAGAAAATGTATGACGATTTGAATCCTTATAGAAAAGCTGAAAATGGGACTTGAACCCACGACCCCTTCATTACGAGTGAAGTGCTCTACCGACTGAGCTATTTCAGCAAACTGTATTTTTTCAGTTCGCATTCAATTATAAACAGACAGGCAGAATTTGTCAATAGTTATTTTTGCGGGCAGGCAATACATTTTTCAGTTCCCAAATACGGTATTATGTGTTATGATTATGTGCATAAGTGCAAAAAACACTGAAAGAACCAGAATACACAATAAGGGAGATGATGAGATGGCTGATTCACGCAGATTAACATCGATGGAAAAGAAAATAACAGACATCATTGATTCCCATAGAGAGGATATCATCCGTTTTGCACGGGATATAGAAAGTCATCCGGAACCCGGATTTTTTGAAGAGAGAACCGCAGCTGCTGTTGCGGCTGTTTTGCGTGAGCAGAAATACTCTGTACATACAGGACTGGCACGTACAGGAGTGCGCGCAGACTGGATGGAAAAAGACGGACCCAACATTACAATTATCGGAGAAATGGACGCCATCGGATGCAGAAATCATCCAATGGCTGATTCCCATAACCACACAGCACATGCATGCGGACACCACGCACAGCTTGCAGCCATGATTGGCGCAGCATTGGCATTGGCCGATGAAGAAGTGAGAGCTTCTCTGTCCGGGTCCGTATCTTTTTTTGCAGTTCCGGCGGAGGAATACACAGATGCAGACAAACGGCCAGGGCTTAAAAAAGAAGGGATTGAATTCCCGGGCTCAGGCAAAAGCGAGCTGATCCGTACAGGAGCTTTTGAAAATACAGACATTGCCCTGACCACCCATGTCCATATGGTTCCGGTAAAGGAAGATCTGTACCTGGGGAATCCTGCCTGCAACGGTTTCAGCGCAGAGCGGGTTACAGTCAGGGGAAGAGCAGCCCATGCAGCCATTGCGCCCTGGGAGGGAGTCAACGCCCTGAGCATCACATCAAGCGCCATACAGATGATGGGACTGATGCGGGAGACCTTTCGGGAGGAAGACCATGTGCGCCTCCACAATGTGATTCGCAAGGCAGGAGAAGTTATAAACAGTGTACCGGACGAGGCGATCGTGGAAACAAAGGTCAGAGCTGCGACTTTAGGAGCCATGGAAGAGGTGCAGGCAAAAATAGACCGTGCCTACGACGGAGCAGCCTATGCCTTTGGAGGAACCATAGAAAGAGAAGCGCTGCAGGGATATATGCCGGTGAGATACCGGCCTGCAGACAGCATACTGACAGAAAATGCCCGGAAGCTGGGGGCTTCCTACAGGGAAGTATCCCCCTACGATTTTAACAACGCCTGTACAGACCTGGGGGATCTGACCCATCTTCTTCCTGTGGTGAATTTTACCTTTTCCGGATTTCAGGGAAGTCTCCACGGAACGGACTTCCGGATCACCGATGAGGAAAAGGCATATATCCTTCCTGCAAAAATGCTGGCGCTTACTGTCTACGGACTTCTCAAAGACGGCGCCCGGGAGGCGGAGAAGATCATAGAAGAGTTTGAGCCTGTTTTTGACAGGGAAAGCTACTGCGCCCACATACGAGAAAGGGTTTATGACAGAGAGGATGGAAAGAAAGCATCCGGAGGAAAAATAGAATGAAGACTTCACTGGAATTAAAAAATATAAAAAAGAGCTTCACACAGGGGGAAGGCGTCTTAAAGGGCATCAGCCTTTCCATTGCAGAGGGAGAATTTATCACCTTTCTGGGAGCGTCCGGCTGCGGCAAGACTACGACCCTCAGAATCATCGCAGGGCTGGAAACCCCGGACGAGGGAAGTGTCTATCTGGACGGAAAAGATGTGACAAAGCTGGAACCGAACCTGAGAGATGTGAATACCGTATTTCAGAATTACGCTCTTTTTCCCCATATGAATGTGGAGGAAAACATTGGATACGGCCTGAAGCTGAAAAAAACGCCGAAAGCCGAGATAAAGAAAAAAGTAAAAGAAATGCTGGAGCTGGTTCAGCTGGAAGGATACGAAAAAAGAAAACCCTCCGAGCTTTCCGGAGGACAGAAGCAGAGGGTTGCCATTGCCAGAGCCCTGATCAATAATCCGAAGGTTCTTCTTCTGGACGAGCCGCTGGGCGCACTTGATCTGCAGCTTCGCCGCGCCATGCAGTTCGAGCTTAAGAATCTGCAGAAGAAGCTGGGGATCACCTTCCTCTATATCACCCATGACCAGGAGGAAGCGATCAATATGTCCGACAGGATCGTGGTGATGAAGGAAGGACTGTTTGAACAGGTGGGAACCCCGGATGAAATATACAACCATCCGAAAACCAGCTATGTGGCCACCTTTGTGGGAAATGCAAACATTCTGCACGGCAGGGTGGAGCGCATAGTCGAAGACCAGGCCCTGGTGGAGCTTGCCGGGGGAAAAATCCTGGTGGACAGAAACGGCGCAGAGCTAAGAGAGGGAGAGAAGGTGACCCTTGCCATCCGAAGCGAAAAAATCCAGCTGGATGAAGACTGCGGCTGCGGCATGGAGGCGGTAGTCACGGAAAAAACCTTCGCCGGAGGACAGCTCCGGCTTCTCCTTCGCCTGCCGGATCAGACAGTGATCGTGGCAAGTCGTTACGGAATCGACGCGTCTGTGGCAGTGGGACAGAAGGTCTGCTGGAGATTCCAGGCGGCAGACGCAGTCCTGGTGGACAGAGAAGAAACAGGGAAAGAGGAGGTCCGGCAGTGAGCCGGGGCAAAAAGGGCTCTGTATGGATGATACTGCCCTTATACCTTTTTACTGTCATATTTGTGGCCTGCCCTTTGATCTACATGGTTGCCCTGAGCTTTGCCAAGGCAGCCCCGGGACATGGGGTGGAATGGGTCTTTACCCTTGAAAATTATAAAAAAATACTGGAGCCTGTATACCTGAACACCTTTGTTCAGTCCATGAAGCTTGCTTTTACCAGCACGGTGCTGATCGCCCTGATCGGATATCCCTTCGGCTATTTTATGGCAAAGCTTCCGGAGCACAAAAAGCGCAGGGCGCAGATTTTCCTGAACATCCCCTTCTGGGTGAATTCTCTGATCCGTCTTTACGGATGGATCATTATCCTTCAGAAAAAGGGAGTGCTGAATTTCATTCTGCTGAAGCTGGGGATCATTGAAAAGCCCCTGGCCCTTCTGTACAGCTACCCTGCCATTGTTATCGGCATGGTGTATGTGCTTCTCCCCTTTATGATCATGTCCGTCTATTCCAGCGCAGAGAAGCTGGACTGGTCCCTGATCGAGGCGGCAAGAGATCTGGGGGCAGGAAAGATACAGGCGTTTTTTACGGTAACGCTGAAGCTGACCTTTCCGGGACTTCTGTCCGGCATTATCTTAACCTTTGTTCCCTCCATGGGCCTGTTCTTCATTGCAGACATCCTTGGAGGAAATAAGATCGTGCTGGTGGGAAGCCTGATCCAGGAACAGATGACCAGGGGAAGCAACTGGCCTTTTGCAGCAGCTCTGGCAGTTGTGATGATGGTTCTGACCACCCTTTTGATCATGCTTTACCGGAAAATAACAAATGCAAAGGAACTGGAGGGAATCGGATGAAAAAGAACTCTAAATTTGCAGCGTTTTATATGGGAGTCATCTTTCTTCTGATGTATATTCCCATTGCTGTGGTCATCGTATTTTCTTTTAATGAGTCGAAACTCCCGGTATCGTTTACGGGATTTTCCCTGAAATGGTATCAGCAGCTCTTTGCAGACAGGGATATGCTGGAAGCCCTGAAAAACAGCCTGGTTCTGGGAGTTTTAAGCTGCGGTCTGAGCGCGGTGATCGGTACGCTGGGCGCAGTTGGTCTTTCCAGGATCCACTGGAAGACGAAGGGAGCTCTGGAATATATTTCCATCCTCCCGCTGATGATACCGGAAATCATTCTCGGTATGGTGCTCATGGCATTTTTTTACATGCTGGGGCTGCCTTTTGGAATGTTGACCCTTCTTATTGGGCATACGGTATTTTGTGTGCCCTACATTCTTATGGAAGTCAAGGCACGGCTGGTAGGAATGGATCCCTCCCTTGAGGAGGCGGCAAGAGATCTGGGAGCAGGAGCCTTTCGGGCGTTCCTCGATATTACGCTGCCCCTGATCATGCCTGCAGTGATCTCCGGATCCCTGCTTGCCTTTGCCATGTCCATGGACGATGTGGTGATCAGTATTTTTGTAAACGGACCGAGGATCTCCACCCTTCCCATTAAAGTATATACACAGTTAAAAACAGGAGTGACACCAGAGATCAACGCTTTATGCACCATTATGCTGGCAGTGACTCTGGGAGTCCTTTTAATACGCAGCATTTTTACAAGGCGGAAGAAAAAATAAAAAACACAGGGAAAGGAACAGATGATGAATAAATTAATTGAAATTAAGAATCTGACAAAAAACTTTGACGACCAGCAGGTTCTCAGGGGAATCAATCTTGATATCTACGAAAAAGAATTCCTCACACTGCTGGGACCCAGCGGCTGTGGAAAAACCACCACGCTGCGTATTATTGCAGGCTTCGAGGAGCCAAGCGGCGGAGAGGTGCTTTTTAACGGGATCGAGATTTCCAAGCTTCCTCCGTATAAAAGAGAGGTAAATACCGTATTCCAGAAATACGCCCTGTTTCCCCATCTCAATGTGGCGGAAAACATCGGCTTTGGCTTAAATCTGAAAAAAGTGGACAAGACCGTTGTGGCGCAGAAGGTGGAGCGTATGCTGAAAATGGTAGGACTGGAGGGCTTCGAGAAAAGAGACGTTACCCTTCTTTCCGGCGGCCAGCAGCTGCGAGTTGCCATTGCCCGGGCCCTTGTCAATGAACCGAAGGTGCTGCTTCTTGATGAGCCTTTAGGGGCGCTGGATGCAAAAATCCGTAAGCAGATGCAGGTGGAGCTGAAAAAAATCCAGCAGGAGGTGGGAATCACCTTCATCTATGTCACCCATGACCAGGAGGAGGCGCTTTCCATGTCAGATACTGTCGTTGTCATGAACAACGGTGAGATCCAGCAGATCGGAAGCCCCACGGACATCTACAATGAGCCGGAAAACCGGTTTGTTGCGGAGTTTATCGGTGAATCCAATATCATCGGCGGCGTAATGATCCAGGACTATCTGGTGGAATTCGACGGATTCCGCTTCGAATGTGTAGATAAGGGCTTCGAAGATATGGAGGAAATCGAGGTCGTATTAAGACCTGAGGATCTGGATATTGTTGACCCGGATCAGGCACAGATCAAGGGAGTTGTAAAAAATATCACCTTCAAAGGGGTGCACTATGAGATTCTGGTGGAAACAGAGCTCCGTACCTACATGGTACACACAACAGATTATGCGGAAGTCGGACGGAATGTGGGACTGAAATTCGGGCCGGAAGACATCCATGTAATGTGCAGGATGGGTGCTTACTGATGAAACAGTTTAAGCATCTGATCAAACCTTACCTTGTATGGGCGTTTGTGATCATCGTTATCCCGCTGATCTTGATTGCACTTTACGCTTTTACAGAGGAAGGAAATGAGGTACTGACCCTTGCCTTTACCTGGAAAAACTTTGCGAAATTCCTGGAGACCACCTACTTAAGCGTTATTTTAAAATCCTTTAAGCTGGGGATCATCACAACGGTGATCTGTCTGGCAGCAGGCTATCCCCTTGCTTTCATTATCTCCAAATTTTCCGAGAAAGTGCAGAGTCTTCTGATTCTTCTTGTAACGATTCCCATGTGGATCAATATGCTGCTCCGTACCTATGCGTGGATGAACCTTTTATCAGATAACGGAATCATCAACCACCTTCTGGGTATTGTGGGGATTTCCCCGGTGTCCATGATGTATACGGACTTTTCCGTAATCGTGGGCCTGGTGTGTAACTTTATGCCGTTTATGATCATTCCCATCCATACTTCCTTAAGTAAGATGGACAAATCCTTTATCGAGGCAGCCTATGACCTGGGGGCAAATAAATTCCAGACCTTTACGAGAGTGATCTGGAAGCTTTCCATTCCCGGCGTCCTCAATGGGATCATGATGGTATTCCTCCTTTCCATCTCAACTTTCGTTATTCCGAAGCTTCTGGGAGGCGGACAGTATATGCTTATCGGTAACCTGATCGAATCTCAGTTTATCTCTGTGGGAGACTGGAACTTCGGAAGCGCCATTTCCCTGATACTGGCGGTGCTCATTCTGATTTTTATGAGCTTTATGAAAAAAATGGACAAAGATGAATAAGGAGCAGGGGGAAGATGAAAAGTAAAAAGAGTATATTTTCAAGATTTTATGTATTGCTTTGCCTTGCGTTTTTTTACCTGCCGATTCTGGTGACGATGATCTTTTCCTTTAACTCATCGAAATCCCTTACCAGATTTACAGGCTTTTCCCTTCGCTGGTACGGCGAGCTTTTAAAGAACATAGAGGTGAGCAAGGCTGTTTATGTATCCGTTACTGTTGCCATTCTTGCAACTGTGATTTCCACGGTACTTGGAACCATTACGGCCATCGGTCTTTCCAAGTCAAAGAAGGTGGTAAAGGAGCTGCTTTTAAATATCAACAACATCCCGATCCTGAATCCTGAGATCGTGACAGCCATCGGCCTGATGCTGCTGTTCTCCTCCCTTGGCTTCAGAAAGGGATATATGACAATGCTTCTGGCCCATATTGCCTTCTGTACGCCTTATGTGATCACAAGCGTATATCCCAAGGTAAGAGGACTGGACCCCAATATGGCAAATGCGGCCATGGACCTTGGCGCCACACCGTATCAGGCGCTGACCAAGGTCATTGTACCTATGATCAAAGAGGGAATTTTTGCAGGCGCCCTTCTTGCCTTCACCATGTCCTTCGACGATTTCGTTATTTCCTACTTTGTGTCAGGAAATGGGGTAAAAAATATTTCCATTGTTGTTTACAATATGACAAAGAGGATCAATCCCACCATCAACGCATTGTCAACCATTGTAATTGTTGTCATTATCCTGGTGCTTGCCCTGTCAAATCTCCTGCCTGTATTTAAGAAGTTTACAACAGGCAGGAGCAACAGGAAGATAAGGCAGATCCTTTCTCTGGTTCTTGTGGCTGCAGTGTCTGTGGGACTTGTGAAATGGGGATTTGCAGCGAAGGGAGAGCATGTGCTGAAGGTTTACAATGCAGGAGAGTATATTGATCCTGAGCTTCTGGAAGAATTTGAAAAAGAGTACGGCTGTACAGTGGTATATGAAACCTTTGAGTCAAATGAAATGATGTATACCAAGCTTTCCAGCGGCGAGACCTATGATATTTTAGTTCCTTCCGACTATATGATCGAACGACTGATCAAGGAAGAATATCTCCAGCGCCTTGACTGGGATCTGATCCCGAATAAAAAGAATCTCAAGGATGAGGTCGTAAATAAGAGCTATGATCCGGGCAACCGCTATTCCTGTCCGTATTTCTACGGAACAGTGGGAATTCTGTACGATACCACAGTCGTTGACGAGGCAGACTTAAAGGACGGCTGGAATCTTCTGGCAAATCCGAAATATAAGGGAAACCTCTATATGTACGATTCCGAGAGAGATTCCTTTATGATCGCTCTGAAGGCTCTGGGTTATTCCATGAATACCACCAGCGAAAAAGAGATCCGGGAGGCGTACCAGTGGCTGATCCATCAAAGAGATGTGATGGAGCCGATTTATGCAGGAGACGACGTCATCGACAATATGATCTCCGGAAACAAGGCTCTGGCAGTGGTTTACTCCGGAGACGCTTCCTACATTATCAGCGAAAACCCGAATCTTGCCTACTATACGCCTGAGGAGGGAACCAACCTGTGGTACGATGCCATGGTTATTACAAAGGACTGTAATGAGAC
>DXXQ01000176.1 GCA_019416265.1 Clostridiales bacterium
ATGTGTATAAGAGACAGGTGCAGAACACATAGTCCTCCAGGGCTTCCCTGGTCTCCGGCGCTCCGGCAACAAAGCAGAAGAACATACAGCCAGCCCAGAACAGGGTTCCTGCTATTGAACCTATATGTTTCAGAACCTTCATATAATATCTGTTCTCCTTTCACAGTGTCTATATAAGAACACTATTCTATAACTGATTTTACAGGGATAATAAGGATATATCAAGAACAAAATGGACGGAAAATAGTATGATCAGTTACGAAAGATTATGGAAAACCATGGAGAAGAGAGGCATTTCTCAGTATGACCTGTATGAGCATCATAATATTCCGCGTTCTCTTCTCCACAGACTTCGCAATAATATGAATATTGAAATTTTTACCCTCGACAGGCTCTGTGAAATCCTGAATTGTGATATCGGCGATATCTGTGAGCATATCCCGGAGCATCCCGAAACAGACACTACAAACTAGATTTCCTCTGAAGGGCCGCCTGCCCCGACTAAGGGGGCAGTACGCCCTTTTTTATCCCAGACCTGCTGTCCGGGGGATTTTTTTCAGCCCTATTATCGGCAAAGACGGCCGAACGCCATGCCTAACTTTCCACCTTCCAGAATATATTTTTTAATATCCCTCTGAAGGCTTGTTTCTTCTGCAAAATTTTCCGGCTTGTACTCTTTTGTGCGGTACAGCCATTCCGTAAATTCTGTATTGTCCAAATCCTCCTTATATATCTCAAAACGGTTCTGGAAACGGATGATATTGGAGGTTTCCGGAAGGAATTTCTTTAATGCAGGGGCCAGAAGCCATGAATCGCAGATATAGTCCACCTCTGCATATTCCGGATAATGCTTCGGGAAAAATTCCTTTGCCTGGGCGATGGAAGCGTCACAGTTTTCCTCTGTGATCTTTGCATCAGAGGGGATATGGATATTGATCACTTTCTCTCCCTCTTCTATATTTCTCTCAAACTCCAGTTCTCCGAGACGGAAAACCGTCATTCCGATCTGGCGGACTGTCCACCACTCCCTGTCACAAGCATACTCCCCTGTCCTTCTGAAACATTCGTCTCCAAAACGTGTGAGACATCCCATGGTGTCGTTAAATATTTTGTCGCTGATTCCGTTTTTTACATAATCCTCGTAGCGCTTCGTCGCACATTCCAGCGTACAGGCAAGGATTTTTATATTTCTTTCATCCGGTTTGAGAATTTCTCTTAATTCCTCAAGGGCTTCTTCACTTGTCTCCCAGGTCTGAAACCTGTTGAGCTGAGGGCGGATGCTCTCAAAATCAAAACTGTCTGAAAATGCAATGACCGGCTCTGCAAGCTCCGGCTGAAGTTTAATTCGTTCACATATTTCTCTGATCGTCATAGTGTTTTTCCTCTCTTTCTTTTTAATCTTCTGCTCTGATCGCCCATCTCATTTTTGTGGACCGGGCTCTTCCGTTCTGTGCACATTCCTCTGCTGAGGGACGGATCACATCTTTGGATATTTCGCTGTACACACCTTCGTTATAAAGACTTTTGAAGGATTTCTTCACAAGCCTGTCCTCTCCGGAATGGAAAGTGAGAATGGCAGCCCTGCCGTTGGGAGCAAGAACCTTCGGCAGTTTTTCCAGGAATTCATAGAGTACCTCAAACTCACTGTTGACATCGATCCGAAGAGCCTGAAAGGTTCTCTGACAGGACTTCTTCACCGCTTCTTTGCGCTCTGCCGCCGGTACTCTCACCAGCGCCTCCTCTATTGTTTTCTGAAGGTCCGTAGTCGTCTCGATCCTGCCGCCTTTTTTGATTTTTCTCACAACTGCGCCTGCGATTTCCTCTGCATAGGGCTCGTCGGAGTTTTCGATCAACATTCCCGTCAATTCCTCTTTCCCGATTGTTTTCAGCCTCTGAGCAGCGCTGATCCCCTTTTGGGGATTCATGCGAAGATCCAGCGGCCCCTCTACTTTATAAGAAAACCCCCTCTCCGGGTTGTCGATCTGCATGGAGGATACTCCAAGGTCTGCAAGGATGAAATCAAACTTCCCTGCCTCCTCCGCCACCTTGTCGATGTCGCGGAAATTTTGAAGCTTAACAGTAAGGATTTCCGGACCAAAGCCCTGCTTTTCCAGTCTTTCCTTTGTTTTCGCAGATTCAATGGGATCCACATCAAGGGCGTAAAGATGTCCTTTTCCCTCCAGGCGTTCCAGCATTGCCCTGGTATGTCCTCCATACCCAAGAGTGGCATCAAGCCCCTGCTGTCCCGGTTTGATCTGAAGAAAATCCAGGATTTCCTTTACCATAATGGAGATATGCATTCCTGCCGGAGTGCTGCCCTTGCTGATGACCTTCGCAATGGTATCCGCATATTTTTCCGGATTTAACTCTTTATATTTTTCTTTATAATTTCTCGGATGTGTGCCTGAATATCGCACACGGCGTTTATGCTGCTTTTCTTCCATATCGTCGTTTCCTCCGTTTCTTTTTTATTTACAGCCCCATGATTTTGCAGAAAGGATCTTCCGTGCGGATTCCTCTTCAAACTGTCTGGAGTATAAATCGTAATAATAGCCTCTGGCAGCCAGCAGCTCCCTGTGAGTTCCCTGTTCCATGATCTTTCCGTCCTTTACAACCAGGATCAGATCTGCCTTGCGGATGGTGGAAAGCCTGTGCGCGATCACAAAGGAGGTATGTCCCTTCAGCAGGGTTTCCGTTGCCTTCTGGATCAGCTGCTCCGTCTGGGTATCGATGGATGACGTTGCCTCATCCAGGACAAAAATCCCCGGTTTTGCAAGGATTGCCCTTGCAAAGGAAATGAGCTGTTTTTCCCCTGTGGAAAGCCGTCCGCCGCTCTCTCCCACATCGCTTTCGTATCCTTTTTCCAGCTTGCGGGCAACAACATCTGCAGAAACCTGTTTCGCAGCTTCCCGCACCTCCTCGTCTGTGGCATCCAGCCGTCCGTATCGGATATTGTCATATACGGACCCGGAAAACAGATGGGGATTCTGCAGGACATAGCCGATCTGGCTGTGAAGCCACAGCTGGGAACGCTCTCTGTAATCCTTTCCGTCAATCAGGATCCGTCCACTGGTGGGTTCAAAAAAGCGGCCCAGAAGGTTGACCAGCGTTGATTTTCCCGCGCCTGTCTCCCCTACAATGGCAACATTTGTTCCTGCTTTTACATGAAGATTAAAATGCTCCAGCACATATTCCTTGCCGTCCGGGTACTTAAAGGAAACATCCTCAAACACAATATCCCCCTTTATTTTTTCCCAGTTTTCCTTCTTTGGATGGAACATGTCGCCGTAAATCGCTTCTACCTCAGGGCTGTCTGTCACATTTGGCTCCTGCTCCAGAAGATCTGTCACACGCTCAATATTCGCCTGACAGGAAATCAGGTCGGAAAGCAGTCGTGCAAGCTGCTGGATGGGCTCAAAAATCGTTACTGCATAGGAAATAAACACCGAAAAGGTTCCAAGCTGCATGATCTCCTCCTGCACCATGTAACCGCCCTTTGCCAGAACAAGGGCTGCTGCCGCTGATCCGAAAAAGGCGATCGTCGGAATATAAATGGCATTCAGTCTGGCGGAACGGCTTGCCGCGTGATGCATTTTCTCTGTTATGCCGTAAAATCTGTTCTGATTGTCCTCCTCGATCACCATGCTCTTGGAGGTTCGAACCCCTGTGATCCCCTCGTTGTAGGCATTGGTGATCTGAGCGTTTACCTTTCTTACCTTACGGTTCCACTGCAGGATTCTGTTCTGGAAATAAACAGTCAGAACTGCAATACAGGGAACGACCAGTGTAATGATCAGCGCCAGCTTCCAGTTCAGAACAAACATAATTCCAAATACACTGAGCACATATCCCAGGGCCCAGAGCATATCGATCATTCCCCAGGCCGTCATTCCTGCGATCCTCAGGGTATCGCTCATAACCCTGGCATGGATATAACCCACAGGAGTCGTATTATAATAAGAAAAAGAAAGGGTCTGAAGATGCTCAAACTGTGCCCTTTTTAAATCTTTTCCCACATTCATCTCTATCTTCGTTGCAATATGTACAAAGATATAAACCATAACTGCCTGTCCTGCGATCATCGCCACATAGCCCCATCCAAAGGATGAGATTCCCTGAAGCGTGCCTGCTGCAATATAATGATCGATGGCATAGCTCTGGAACAACGGTACCAGCACATCGATTCCCGCCAAAACCAGATTCAGGCAGATATTCAAAACAAACAGTCCCCTGTACGGCTTGAAAAACGGAAGCATTTTTGCCCACGTTTTCAGGCTGAAAGGTTTATTGTAATCCTGTTCTTCATATAATGACATTTCTTATCCCTCCACCTGTATTCTGTCGTCCTGGCTCATCTGTATCTCATAAATTTCCCGATAGCTTCCCTGTCTTTCAAGAAGCTCCTGATGCGTTCCCATTTCTTCGATTTTTCCGCAATTCAAAACCATTATATTATCCGCACCCATTAAAGTTGTAATTCTGTGGGATATGAGGATCACTGTAGCATCTCTGCATTTTGACTCCAGTTCTTTCCGGATTTTTGCATCTGTCTGGGAATCCACAGCGGAAAGAGAATCATCGAAAACCATGATCGGCGCCTTCTGGAGAAGCATTCTCGCAATGGCAACCCTCTGTCTCTGGCCTCCGGAAAGAGTCACTCCCCGCTCACCCACCAGGGTGTCATACCCGTCCGGAAAATTCATGATCGCTTCATCCACACAGGCAATTTTTGCAGCCTCACGGATTTCCTCAAAGGATGCCTCCGGTCTGGAAGCGCTGATATTTTCCCTGATGGTCCTGGAATACAGAAACGGCTCCTGAAGAACGATTCCTATTTTTCTGCGCAGCTCCTTCAGGGGAATCTCCCTGATATCCTTTCCGCCCACAGTTATGGTTCCGCCTCCCTCAGGCAGCTCATAAAGACGGTTCAGAAGCTGGATTACTGTGGATTTACCGCTTCCCGTGCCGCCCAGAATTCCCAAAGTCTTTCCCTGGGGAATGGTAAAGGTCACATCCTCCAGAACCCTGTGGTCTTTGTCATAGCCGAAGTTTACATGGCTGAAGGCAATGTCAAAGCCTTCTTCACAGCTTCCTTTCTCTCCTGTTTCCCCTTCTTTCTCTTCTCCGTATTCCTCCTCCGATGCAGCCAGAATATAATTCACACGTTCAAAGGAAACGCCCGCCTTGCTCATCTCGGAAAGAATTCTTCCAAGCCCGCGGACCGGCCATACAAGAGCGGTATTATAAGAAGCAAAGGCAATAAATTCTCCTACGGAAAGTGCTCCGTGAACTGCCTCCACTGCGCCGAAAACGATCACGGCAATTACCTGTAAGCCTGTGATGAAATCTCCGGTTCCCCAATACAGGCCGGACATGGTTCCAAGCTTGATCCACAGCTTGGCAAAAGCATTGTTTTTCTCGTGGAAGCGCTCCATTTCAAACATTTCTCTTCCGAATGCCCGGACTACCCGGACACCTGTGGCATTTTCCTGTACAACTGTGGAAAGCTCTCCTTCCGCCTCGTCTGCCCAGGTAAACTTCTTTGCGATCAGCCTGTAAAAAACTACGGAATACACTGCCACTACAGGCACAAACACAAGCACCAGCATGGACAGCTTCACATTCATGGACAGCATGACCGAAAAGGATACTGTAATCAGAAAAACGGTTCGGAATACCTCCAGAAGCTGTGTTACCACGAAGTTTCGGATCACCTCCACATCTGAGGTACATCTCTGGATAATATCCCCTGTCTGGTGTTTGTCATGCCATTTTACAGGCAGTCTCTGTACATGCGTAAACAGCGCGTCTCTCATATTTTTGGCAAAATTTTCTCCCGCCCTGGCTGTGTACAGGCGGCTGACAAACAGCGCTGCCCCGGACAGAACCGCCACCAGGATCAGGAATCCCGCAATTGCCCAGAGATGACCGGACAGCCATCTGTGCCCCTGCCCTTCCAGCACGGAATCTACCGTAAAGCGAAAGATCTGAGGGATCAGTGCATTCAAAATGGTGGTCACAAAGGAAGCGGCCACCGCCATGGCAAAATATTTTTTCGATCCTTTCAGGAAGCGAAGGATCAGTTGTGCTTTTTCATTTTTCATACTTCTTTTTTCTCCTCTTATCCCCAAACACAAAATCCTGTGCTCCCATTTATGCTTTGTCTCCGCGGCAAAGCTCCATAAAGGCCTGTGCCGATGGTGTGAGAAATTTGTCTTTATGGTGAATCATATAAAAATTCCGCTGAAATTTCAACCCTTCTACTTCAACGGTTACAACCAGACCCTTTTCTTTTGCCGGAAGGATCATCCGGTAAGGAAGCACCGCAATCCCCAGCCCGTTGATCACTGCATTGACAAGGGCTGTGGTACTCATTGCCTCCCAGACCGGCGTCACCGTAAAACCGGCCTGCTCTGTGGCGCGGTCAAACACCTCCCTTGTTCCGCTTCCCTGCTCTCTCAGCAGAAAGCGCTGTTTTCGGAATTCCTCCACAGTAAGGATCTGCCCCTGCTCCCAGCCTCCGTCTGCCGGACAGATCACGCTTAAATAATCATCCATATAGGCTTCTGCCACAATATTCGGGTCATGCGCCGTCCCCTCGATCAGGGCAAAATCCAGTTCGTTGTGCAGAATTTTCTTTTCCAGGCGATCCGTCTGTTCCACCACGACACGGACATCCGTTCCCGGAAAGCGTGAGGAAAATGCACGCACATATCCCGGCAAAAACTGTGAGCCGATGGTAATACTTGCTCCTACTCTCAGAATCCCTTTGGAATCCCAGTCCCGAAGCCCTGTCTCCATGTCCTTAAACAGATCCGAAATATGAATGGCATACTGAAGAAAATGCTGTCCGGCATCTGTAATATGAAGCCTCCGTCCGATCCTGTCAAACAGCCGGACCCCGTAATACTGTTCCAGTTCCTTGATCGCAAGACTTACTGCCGGCTGTGTCATATGGAGAAGCTCGGCTGCCTTTGTGGAGTTAAAGTTTGATTCGCATACTGTGCGGAAAATAATCATATGGCGAAGTGTCATCC
>DXXQ01000177.1 GCA_019416265.1 Clostridiales bacterium
TAAATGAACAGAATATGGTAAATAGCCAGAATCTGCGCGCTCTTGGCGTAACTGTGCAGAGCTTCGGGGGCTATGAAAACGCGGAGCGTCAGATGGTAGCCTTTCATCCTGATGCTCTTGCTTTTCCCTGGGAATTTCCCATCGACTGCCTGAAAATAGAAGCCAGATCCGGTAAATTTGCAGAATCCCTCAGCCACAGGGATTATCTCGGAGCGCTTCTGAACCTTGGAGTAGACAGAAGTGTGATCGGAGATATTCTTGTCCGGGATACCTGCGCCTGGTTCTTCTGCCAGAAAAAAATGACGGATTTTTTCCTTGAAAATCTGTGCCGCGTCCGTCATACCGATATTCTGATCAAAAAAGTGGAAAGTCCGCAGGAGCTCCCTTCTCCTCAGCTTGAAACCATCAGCGGAACCTGTTCCTCTGTGCGCCTGGATTCCCTGATCGCACTTGCTTTTAAGGCCTCCAGAAGCAGTATGGTTTCCTATATTGAAGACGGGCTTGTATTTGTCAACGGAAGACTTGTCACCTCCAACGGTTATGAGCCGAAGGAAGGCGATATCATATCTGTCCGCGGAAAGGGACGTTTTCTCTTCGAAGGCATCACCCATCAGACCAGGAAGGGACGCTGCGGCGTCCGTGTTTCTCTTTATGTATAAAAGGAGTGAAAGACTATGACAGAACAGAAATTACTTGTAAAACGCGAAGGAGAATTTCATTATCCCATATATTTCGAGGAGGATTTTTCCGGCCTTTCCGAGGCTCTGAAAGAAGAGGGACTGGAAGGGAGACGGATTTGTATTGTCGCTGACACCCATGTGGAGCCTCTTTACAGAAAAGCCGTAGAGGAGGCTCTGGCAGATACGGCCTCCTCCGTTTGTTCCTTTACCTTTGAGGCAGGAGAAAAAAATAAAAATCTTGATACCGTACAGCAGCTTTACCGCACACTGATAGAAAACGGGATCGACCGTAAAGGAATCCTGGCAGCTCTCGGCGGCGGGGTAACCGGCGATCTGACCGGATTCGCAGCTGCAACCTATCTTCGGGGCATTGATTTTATCCAGATTCCCACAACCCTCCTTTCCCAGGTGGACAGCAGTGTGGGAGGAAAAACAGGAGTGGATTTCCAGCAGTACAAAAACATGGTCGGCGCTTTTCACCAGCCCCGCCTTGTCTATATGAACCTGGAAACCTTAAAGACCCTTCCTGAGGTGGAATTTGCCTGTGGAATGGGCGAAATCCTTAAGACAGGACTGATCTGCGACAAAGACTTTTTCCGCCGTATATGCGCAGATAAGAGCGAAATAAAGGCTCTTGAGCCTTCCGCCCTTTCCTCCATGATCCGCAGGTGCTGTGAGATCAAGGCCTCCATTGTGGAAAGAGATCCCAAAGAACAGGGAGAGCGGGCTTTATTAAACCTCGGTCACACTGTGGGACACGCTGTGGAAAAGCTGAAACATTTCACCCTCCTTCACGGGCAGTGCGTTGGCATCGGACTGATCGCCTCAGCATATCTTTCTATGAAAAGAGGACTTCTCACAAAAGCGGAATATGATGAAATCCGTAATGGCTGCGCCTTATACGATCTTCCCCTTAAGACCTCCGGCCTCACCCCTGAGGATGTCCTTGCAGCCACGAAAAAGGACAAAAAAATGGAGCAGGGACATATTAAGTTTATTTTGATGGATGGCATCGGAAAAAGCTTTATTGACACCACAGTCACTGACCTTGAGCTTCTTGATGCCATACGGGAGATCCTCATATGACCAAAAAAGAAAAGTGCCTGCCGGCATCTGAATATCTGATCCGGGGACCGCTGCTGATCCTTATTCTCGTTCTTATTGACCAGGGTACAAAGCTCCTGGCATTAAGGTATTTGAAGGATCAGCCGGATCTGCCTCTCATTCCCGGCGTACTGGAGCTTAATTATCTGGAAAACAGAGGAATGGCCTTCGGGCTTTTTCAGGGAAAACGGCTGATGCTGATTCTTCTGTGCGCTGTATTTTTTGCAGCTTTCCTGTACTTTTATATCAAGGTCCCAAAGACAGCATATTATCTTCCTCTGATCCTGATCTCACTTTTTATGTTTGCAGGAGCTTTCGGAAACTTTATCGACAGGCTGATCCGCGGATTTGTCGTTGACTTTATCTATATCTCCCTGATCGATTTTCCGGTTTTCAATGTGGCGGATATTTATGTGGTGTGCAGCGGAAT
>DXXQ01000178.1 GCA_019416265.1 Clostridiales bacterium
TACCATTCCCTGATGTTCGTAAAATCCGAAATTACAGCTTGTATCTGTAAATAAATAGAATTTATCCAGTTTTTCCTCTTTCCCATAATCGAGGGCTGACTGAAACAGCAGTTTTCCGATTCCCTTGCCGCGGCAGGATTCGTCCACAGCAAAGAGGGAAAGCTCTGCGGGATACTGTGTTTTACATTCTTTGAGAAGTTCCTTATCAATCCCGCTTACGCTTTCAAAAATCTCAGATACCTTCCTTCCCTCTTTGGAGAGGAATAAAGAAGTAATTGCTTTTACCTGCTGTACCTTCAATCCCAAAGGACATTTATGCTTCGCCTTATGATTGACCAGTATGATCCCCACCGGGACTCCATGATCAAGAGCCACCCGGGAGAAGGTATAGTTTGTCAGACAGCTGCTCAGAAATACCCTCGCCAGTTTTTGAGCTGTTTCGGGACTGCTCAGGTCATCGTAGTGCCATGTTTTTCTGATTATCTTCTGTAACGCTTCAAAATCTTCTTTCTGATATTCTCTTAATGTAATCTCCATTACGCATTTCTCCTTTAAAAAAACAAGTCTCGTACCATTTGTTTTCAATCCACTTTATCTTGACTTTTCTTTCTCTTCTCCTGTATCATAAACTATACACTTACTGTAATGTCAATAGGGGGATTTCCATGAAAAAAAACAAGGTAAAACTAACAACAGCACAATTTGCCGGACTCCACAATATCAATAAGAGAACCCTTCACTATTACGACAGCATCGGTCTTTTTTCCCCGAATACAAAGGGGGAAAACGGCTATCGCTATTACGATCTGTCCCAGAGTATTGATTTTGAATCCATTCTCATGCTGAAGGAATTGAACATGAGCATTGAAGAAATCGAAGACTATCTCCGCAATCCCGCTCCCGATAAATTTATGGATCTGTCCACTGCTAAGGAGGAGGAAATAGATCTGGAGATCAAGCGCCTGAAAAATATCAAAAAGGCCATCCGGACAAAGAGAGAGCAGATTGAATTGTGCAAAACCTTAGAGGACTTTAAAATTGAGCTTATGGAATGTAAGGAAGAAAAACTGCTTCTTTTGCCCTATGATTTCTATGATAACGACGTTTCCGATGTTTTTTATTATATGAAAGAGACATGGGATGTGGAACAGATACGCATGGGAGTGGGCGGAATCATATCTGTGGAAAAAATATTAAGAAATGATTTTTCCATTTACGACGGACTCTACACTCCGGCCTTAAGCCAGGCGCCTGCCAAAAATATCTTTCGTAAGCCTGCCGGAACTTATCTTTGCTGTTATCACAGGGGAACCTGGAGCACCCTTCCCCTTGCCTATCAAAAAATTCTTTCCTTTGCAGAAAAAAACAGCTTAAAACTTACCGGCTTTGCCTATGAGATCGGCTTAAATGAATTTGCTATTTCAGATGAAAAAGATTATATCACCAGAATTATGATAAAAGCTGAAAAAATATGTTAGAAAAAAGGCGTCCCTGCGGACGCCCTTCTCAAATTAAAAAATCTTCAAAATATCGTTGTACATAACCACAACCATTAAAATCATCAAAAACATCAGACCTGTAAAGTGAATCATCCCCTCTACATTTCGGTTGATCGGTTTTTTCCGGACTGCTTCCACAAGAAGGAAAACC
>DXXQ01000179.1 GCA_019416265.1 Clostridiales bacterium
GATTCCGCTACTTTCCACACAATTATCACCCTGAGCAGATAATCGTCAAAAAAGGCAATCACCTTTTTGTGTGATTGCCTTTAAATTTCTATCCTTATTTTATATCCTTGGTTTTACGCCTTTGGTATCGCGTTTCGCAAGTTTTACCTTATTTAATAGGTAAGGTTTCTCATGGTACTCTATGGAATATTCCTGATGTCCTGCCAGAAGGTAGGCGTGTTCCAGTTTATCTTCTCCTGTCAGCTTCATTCCGCGGACACCGATGGAGGTTTTTTTCAATGAGGAAACCTCCTGTTTCATAAAGCGCAGGAAGCAGCCTCCTGTGCTTTGCAGAACCACCTGCTCCATTTCATCCGAAGCTCCCACAAAAATCAGCTTATCTCCCTCTGCCAGCTTCGTAGAGGCGATTGTCCTCTTCGTCACATCAAATTCAGAGCCTGCCACAAGCTTACACATGGAGGATTCTGTAACGAACAGCAATGTGCTGCTGTTCACCTGTGCCATAGGCGCCACATAGAGCATCTGCTCCTCTGTGCTGTTGTAATTGCAGAGATTGTCCACAGGAGTTCCCTTGTCGCGGAACCGTCCCAGGGGAATGTCTGCCGCTTTTACTGTATGCATCTTTCCTGTATCTGTAAAAATACAGATCTTGTCCGTGTTCATACAGGTAAAAATATATTTATTTTCTCCATGAGCCGCTTCTTTATTTCGCTCATAGGCAGTTTTATCAATAATCTTCATATAGCCGAAGCGATCCATGAGAAAGACAACTTCGGTCTCTTCCATTTTCTTTTCTTCATACACTGCTTCTTCTGCATTCTCAATGACAGTGCGGCGTTTGGTTCCGAATTCTTTCTTGATGGCGTCCAGATCTTTCATGATCACATCTGCCATAGAGTCATAATTGTTGAGAATATCCTCATAAAGGGCAATATTCTTCATAGTCTGGGCATAATCTGCCTGAAGAGCCTCAATTTCAAGACCAATCAGCTTATAGAGACGCATCTCCAGAATCGCAGTCGCCTGCCTTTCTGAAAATTTCAGATTCTTCGCTGCCTTTTCACTTGCTTTTGTTTTAAATTTAATTCCTTCTGTTGTGCCTTCTACAAGACATTTCTTTACCTGTTCCCGGTTCTTACTGCCCCGAAGGATTTCGATAATCAGGTCGATTACATCACATGCCTTGATAAGCCCCTCCTGGATTTCTTTCTTTTCCTGTTCTTTTGCAAGAAGGGTTGAATATTTCCTTGTGGTAATATCAAAAACGAAATCCACATGATGTTCAATGATTTTTTTGAGACTCAGAGTTTCCGGTCTGCCGTCTGCCACAGCCAGCATATTGACGCCGAAGGTATCCTCCAGACGGGTCTTCTTATACAGCATATTTGTAAGATTTTCCACATCTGCATCCCGCTTCAGGTCAAGGACGATTCGGATTCCCTCTTTCGAGGACTGGTTTGAAATATCTACAATATCCGTAGTTTTTTTATTCTCCACCAGCGCTGCCACATCGTTTAAAAACTTGCCGATATTTGCGCCCAGCATGGTGTAGGGGATTTCTGTGATCACAAGCTGCTGCCTGCCGCCTTTTAATTTCTCTACCTCCACTTTTCCCCTGAGGCGGAGCTTCCCGCTTCCTGTCTCGTAAATTTTCTGGAGGTCGTCTTTGTTGACCACAAGACCTCCTGTAGGGAAATCCGGTCCTTTCAGATAACGCATCAGACCTTTTACGCTGATATCGTTATTTTTCATATAGGCTTTTACCGCATCTACCACTTCGCCCAGATTGTGGGGCGGGATGCTGGTCGCCATTCCCACGGCAATTCCTTCTGCACCGTTAATGAGCAGATTCGGAATCCTTACAGGAAGAACCACAGGCTCTTTCTCTGTCTCGTCGAAGTTCGGCATAAAGTCTACTACATTTTTGTCCAGATCCTCCAGAAAAACATCCTGTGTCAGTTTCTCAAGCCTTGCTTCCGTATATCGCATGGCTGCTGCTCCGTCCCCTTCAATAGAGCCGAAGTTTCCGTGTCCGTCCACCAGTGTTTTGCCTTTTTTGAAGTCCTGGGCCATGACAACAAGGGCCTCATAAATGGAGCTGTCTCCATGAGGATGATATTTACCCATGGTATCCCCCACAATACGGGCACATTTACGATAGGGTCGGTCGTACCGGATTCCCAGTTCATACATATCATAAAGCGTTCGTCTCTGTACCGGCTTCAGTCCGTCCCGCACATCCGGCAGAGCTCTGGAAACAATTACGCTCATAGCGTAGTCTATATAAGATTTCTGCATAACCTCCGCATAATCGGTAGGTATGATATGGTCCTGTTTCGTATTCATTTCTTATTCTCTCCCTTAGATATCCAGTTCCGCATCTTCCGCATGTTCATAAATAAACGCCTTACGGGGCGGTACGTCGCTTCCCATAAGAATCTCTGTCACGCTGGAGGCAAGACGGGCATCCTCGATTTCCACTCGTTTCATCATTCTTGTTTCCGGATTCAGAGTAGTCTCCCACAACTGGTCGGCATCCATCTCTCCAAGACCTTTGTATCTTTGCAAAGTAAAGGAGCCCGGCTTATGGGTACGTCTGTATTTCTCCAGAGCCTTGTCGTCGTACAGATACTCTTCCTCTCCTTTTTTGGGCATTACCTTATAGAGAGGCGGCATTGCAATATAAACGTGTCCCTCATAAATCAGTTCCGGCATAAAGCGGTAAAACAGGGTCAGAAGAAGGGTGGATATATGCGCGCCGTCCACATCGGCATCTGCCATGATCACAATCTTGTCGTATCTCAGCTTGCTGATGTCGAAATCATTGCCATATCCTTCCGAAAATCCGCAGCCAAAGGCATTGATCATTGTTTTAATCTCTGCATTTGCAAGAACCTTATCAATGGTTGCCTTCTCTACATTGAGGATTTTGCCTCGAATGGGAAGAATCGCCTGATAGTTTCGGTCTCTGGCAGTTTTCGCTGAGCCTCCGGCTGAATCTCCCTCTACAATAAAGATTTCGCAAAGAGAGGGGTCTTTTTTCTCACAGTTTGCAAGCTTGCCGTTGGAGTCAAAGGAATATTTCTGCTTGGTGAGAAGATTTGTTTTCGCTCTCTCTTCGGTTTTTCGGATTTTGGCTGCTTTTTCCGCACAGGAAAGAATGGCCTTTAAGGTTTCCAGATTCCTGTCAAAGAAAAGTACCATCTGTTCTCCGAGAACCTTGCCTGTAGCGCGGGCTGCATCCTGATTGTCAAGCTTTGTCTTGGTCTGTCCCTCAAATCTTGGAGCCGGATGTTTAATGGAAACAACTGCCGTCATTCCGTTTCGGATATCTGCTCCTGTGAAGTTGGCGTCTTTTTCTTTCAGTACACCGATTTCACGGGCATAGGTATTCATCACCGTTGTGAAGGTGGTCTTAAATCCGGTAAGGTGGGTTCCGCCTTCTGAGTTGTAAATATTGTTGCAGAATCCAAGGACGTTTTCCCTGAATTCATTTGTAAACTGAAAGGCAATTTCCACCTGAATGCCTTCAGACTCTCCTTTTATATATACAGGCTCATGGAGAACCTCGGTATTATGATTTAAGTCCTTGAGAAATCCTATAATTCCCTCCGGCTCATGGTAGGTGATATCCTCCACCGTCTCTCCTCTCCTGTCCTCGAAACGGATAGACAGCTCCGGATTCAGATAAGCTGTCTCATGGAGACGGCTTTTTACCTCTGTGGCGGAAAATCTGGTCTTCTCAAAAATCTCAGGATCCGGAAGGAAGTTGATACAGGTTCCTGTTTCTCTTGTTCTCTTTATCTTTGGAAGAAGTCCATCCTCCAGCTCAAGCGCCGGAATTCCTCTTTCATAATAATCGTGGTGAACGTAACCGTCACGGCTGATCTTAATATCCAGATGAGTAGACAGAGCATTTACAACAGAAGAGCCAACGCCATGAAGACCGCCGCTTGTTTTATATGCAGAATTGTCAAACTTTCCCCCTGCGTGGAGGGTGGTAAATACAAGTCTCTCTGCAGATACTCCTTTTTCGTGCATGTCTACAGGAATTCCTCTTCCGTTATCTGTAACTGTACAGGAACCGTCCTTCTCCAGGATTACATGGATCAGGCTGCAGTATCCGGCAAGGTGCTCATCCACTGCGTTGTCTACAATTTCGTAGATCAGATGGTTCAGACCTTTTCTTGATACACTTCCGATGTACATACCCGGACGCTTCCTTACCGCTTCCAGTCCTTCCAGAACAGAGATACTCCCTGCGTCATATGTGTCTTTCTTTGCCATGACTGTTACTCTTTCCTTTCTCTAAAATTCTATTCTTCAAATCCCCCTGCATCTTTTTGCAGGGGCACAATATTTTAAGACTACCAAACTCCCACTGTTTTTTCAAGTATAATTACGTGATTTTTATGATAGCACACTTTGCAGAAGCAAACAAGCGTTCTTTTTATTTTTCTATTCTCCTTCGAATCTCTGCCATTTTTTATAAAAACTTAATAGCATTTCCGAAAAAATGGTGCTATGATATTCTTAAAAGAGAGGAGGCAATTAATATGTGCTTGGCCATTGACGAAATGAAAGAAGAAAGTAAAAACGAACAAGCAATTGAAATCGCTTTCCGCATGCTAAAAGCATCTAAATACACTTTTGACGAAATATCCTATATTTCAGGGCTGTCTCTGGAGAAAGTATTGGAACTGCAAAAAGATGCAGGGGGATTTGAAGA
>DXXQ01000018.1 GCA_019416265.1 Clostridiales bacterium
GTTTTTATTACTACATTCTTTTTTCTGCCGGGAAAACGCAAAAAAGCCGTCCGGCCGCAGGAACTCTCTCTACGGCCGGATGGCTTATCTCTTTTGATTATTATCTTTTATTTGGGCATAACCTCTGCTGCCGCTGTAAGATACTCATTGTTGATGTCTGCAAACTTTCCGCTGTCTGCTGTTGCAGCATAGGAAACGTCGATAGGCATTTTTCCGAGTACCGGAACCTGGAGCTCTGCTGCGATCTCATCGATGTGGCTCTCGCCGAATACCTTGATCTCTTTGCCGCAGTCAGGACATTTTACAAAGCTGTAGTTCTCTACAATGCCCAGTACCGGAACCTTCATCATTTCTGCCATGTTGTATGCCTTCTTAACGATCATCTTAACCAGATCCTGAGGAGAGGTCACGATCACAACGCCCTCTACCGGAAGAGACTGGAACGCAGTAAGGGGAACATCTCCTGTTCCCGGAGGCATATCCACAAATAAGTAGTCCAGCTCGCCCCAGATAACATCTGTCCAGAACTGTTTCACCATATTTGCAAGAACCGGTCCTCTCCAGATTACAGGAGTATCCTCTGTAGGAAGAAGAAGGTTAATGGACATAACCTTGATTCCATTGGAAGTCTCCATCGGGAAAATACCGTCGTCATTTGCATTTGCCGCACCTGTCAGTCCGTACATTTTCGGAATGGACGGTCCTGTGATGTCCGCGTCAAGGATTCCTACTTTATAACCTTTTGCAGCCATCATATTGGCAAGGGAACCTGTTACGAAGGATTTTCCTACGCCGCCTTTACCGCTGACGATTCCCACTACATGTTTGATGTTGGAAAATTTGTTCATTTCTTCCAGAAAGCTCTTTGGCTTGTCTTTCTGGCTGCAGCCTTCACAGCTTGATTTCGTACATGTTGTACTGTTGCACTCTTTTGCCATTTTTCGCACTCCTTTTTCATTTACTTCATGAACCGGTCGATTGCAACTTCCAGTTCTTTGATCGCTTCTTTATCGCCATGTTCCACTGCATCCACAATACAGTGCTCAATATGGTCCTGAAGTATAATTTTGCCCGTGTTGTTTATTGCGGATTTCACAGCGGAAAGCTGTATCAGCACTTCGCTGCAGTCGCGTCCGTCCTCCACCATTCGTTTGATGGATTCCATATGCCCGATTGCCCGTGAAAGTCTGTTGATAACTGCCTTCGTATGTGCATGACTGTGATGATGTCCATGCTCGCCATGGGAATGCTCGATCACAGTTCCGTCTTCAAGGATATGCTGGTGTTTCTCCTTTGTACCACACATAAACTTCTCCTTTCCATCAGAGTCCTGTCTTTCAGCTCTTTGCTTCAGGTCAGTTCCCGGATGTTATCCTGTCACTGTTCACACTGCACAACCAGGCAGGAAACAGCAACCATTTCTCACGCATAGATTATATTATACCACATCTGTCAAATCTCTGTAAAGGAACAACGCTGTTTTATTTGAGAAGTTACGATATCAAAGATGACCGTACCGTCTGCAAGTACCGTTTTTTCATAGGAAATGTCTTTTCCCGCAAATTTATTCTTAATATATTCCTCCGGATCCTCAAGCTCCAGTTCTTCCACAAACACATCCCGCATCTGATTCCTCGGACATTTGTTAAAAATTTCCCAGATTACTTCGTATTCCTTCATGACCCTTCTCCTTTTCTTTTATTCTTTGGCACTATTATAATTATTTTCGATTTTTTTGTCAAAAAATAATTGCACTTGCGGCCATTTTGGCTTATAGTAGATATAATATCCAAAACTATAAACATACATAGCCAAAGGAGAGCGAACCATGAAACTTTTAAAAGACCGTATTCTGAAAGACGGTACGATTAAACCGGGTAATATTTTAAAAGTAGACAGTTTTTTAAACCACCAGATGGACATAGCGCTCATCAATGAAATCGGAAAAGAATTTAAAGCCCGTTTTTCTGACTGTCCCATCACAAAAATTCT
Organism: Clostridiales bacterium; assembly: GCA_019416265.1. Classification (GTDB taxonomy): domain Bacteria; phylum Bacillota; class Clostridia; order Lachnospirales; family Lachnospiraceae; genus Blautia_A. The sequence continues at coordinate 1,993 of DXXQ01000018.1, forward strand.
TACAATTGAAGCATCCGGTATCGGCATTGCCTGCATCGTTGCCCAGTATTTCGATGTTCCTGTTATATTTGCCAAGAAAACACAGAGTCTCAACCTGGATGGAGAGGTATATACCAGCAAGGTAGAGTCCTTTACCCACAAGAAGGTTTACGATGTCATCCTTTCCAAGAAATTCCTTGGTCCGGACGACCATGTACTCCTCATTGACGACTTCCTTGCAAACGGATGTGCACTTCTCGGTCTGATCGAAATCGTGAAAGAGTCCGGCGCAACCTTAGAAGGCGCAGGTATCTGTATTGAGAAAGGCTTCCAGCAGGGCGGACAGATCATCCGCGATATGGGTGTTCGACTGGAATCTCTCGCAATTGTAGATTCCATGACCGACGATTCCCTGACCTTCAGAGAATCCTGATATATGAAGAAAAAAAGTGACAGGAGGATCTTACCAGGATTCCTCTGTCACTTTTCTTTTTGTTCTTTATGCCTTTGATACAGGGACAGCCGTTCCCTCAGGAACAGGGGTTCCTGTGATTTCTTCTGAAGGAGAAGGTGAAACTGCCGGATTCTCCTCTTCCTCCTCAGGAATTGGAGTTCCTGTTGGCTGTACCTCCGTTTCCTCCTCTGTTTCACCGGAAATTGTTTCATCGAAAGCCGTACTTCCCGGTCTTGTTTCCTTCGGCGTCGGCGTCGGTGTTGGAAGCTGAGGCATGATCTCTTCTTCTGTATAAGTTCCGTTGTCGATCATGATCTGATAATTATCCCCGTCAATAAGCTCCGCCTCACAGGTATAAGCGCCTATGATCTTTTTGCCATTGTCATACTGAGAATAGTTATCCACCTCTGCCTTCTCTCCCGTCAGATATCCATCCACCATTTTTACGCAGACATCTGCCAGCTCGCTTCTGTCCTGGAAAAGTGTAAAGGCTGTTTTTCCCTCGGCAACTGCCTTTACAGCCTCCGCCTCACTTCCGAAGCCTGTGATCAGCGGCAGATTTACGTTTTCCACAGTGATGTCTCTGGATTCCAGCAGTTCCGATACTGCATATGTATATTCGTCAGAGGCCGTGCAGATAATGTCCGGCGTTCCCTCTGCTGTATAAAACTCATCCAGAATTGCCTGAAGCCTGGTTTTTGCTGAAGCCGCGCTTCCTCTCATTACACTGGTATCGTCGAAGCTGAGCTTTTCTGATCTGCACACAAGCGTTCCGTCATCCAGATACTCCTGAAGCACCTCCAGGATTCCGTTGTAGAAAAACAGCTCTCCCGCATCCTCAGGCGTTCCCATAAGAAATTCAATGGTATACGAAAGCTTCTCTTCTCTGGCTGTTTCCAGCTCTTTCCTCTTCACAATGGTCTCTCCCACCAGTCTTCCCTCAGCTCTGGTGTCAAAAGCCGCATAATATTTGATAAACTCTGTATTCATGACCAGATGATCATAGGAAAATACAGGAATCTCCTTCTCCTCAGCCACAGCAAGGGCGTCTGTGAGTCCATAGGCATCCACCGGATCTACGATAATGGCTGCCACCTCGCTGTCCACAAGGGTCTGTATCTGCTGGATCTGTGTTTCCGCATCCATTCCGGCCGTAAGGATCTCCGGCTGATATCCTGCTTCCGCAAACTTCTGTGAGAGATACTCCTGATCCTTTGTTCCTTCCTCAGGAAGAAGGATTCCCACCTTTACGGCTTCCTCCGGCTCTTCCTGCTCCTCTTCTTCTGTTGCCTCAGCTGCCTCTTCTTCACTTTCGGAGCTTTTTCCCTCTTTTTCGATTTCTTCGCTTTCCTTTACTGCCTCTGCAGCTTTATTGGGGCCGCAGGCAGAAAGAAAAAGCGCCGCTGCTCCCACAAGTAAAAGGGCTCTTCTATTTCTCATAATGCGCCTCCTGCAAATCTGTTATATATATATGCGTTTGCCTCCTGTTCCTGACTGTCGTCAAGAGGGGTAAGCTCCACTTTTTCTCCATATTTGCGCTCAAGCCCCCGGACGATGAGCCAGTCTGCAAGCTGCGGGTTCTTTGGAAGAAGGGGGCCGTGAAGATAGGTTCCGATCACATTTTTGTACACGATTCCTTCTTCTTTGGACACTCCGTCGTTCCCCTCGCCGTAGAGAACCTTCCCCAGAGGCTTATTTCCCCTGATATCTGTCCTTCCTCCGTGGTTTTCAAAGCCTACCACAGGCATATCAAAGAGCTCGCTTTTGAGCACAATATTGCTGATCAGACGGCCGTCCCCCTGCTCTGTACACATATCTACAAGCTCCAGGCCGGGGATGGTTCCCTTCTCTGTTTTATAATATTCTCCGAGAAGCTGATAGCCTCCGCAGATAGCGATCACAACACCGTTGTCCTCCACATATGCCTTAAAGTCTCCCCGTATCTCCCTGAGCTTTTCGCATACCAGCATCTGCTCCCTGTCAGAGCCACCGCCCAAAAACACGATATCCAGTCCGTCGAAGCTTACCTCGTCATCCAACTCAAAGGTCTTTACCTCTGCCTCGATCCCTCTCCACTGGCATCTCTTCACCAGGCATTGAATATTTCCTCTGTCTCCGTAAAGATTCAAAAGATCGGGATATAAATGTCCTATCGTCAGTTTCATCATTTCTCACCCTCCAGTTTCTTCAGGATATTTCTGGTGCCAAACAGAGCCGTATAATTTACAAGAAGATAAAGATTTCCTGTTCCCTTTTCAATCTTGCTTCTGATCGCCTTTTCCACATCTCCTTCCAGTTCTGAAGGAATATCCACATATTTCAGACGGAGGCGCATATCCTGACAGCGGATTCCGCTGACAGTGATGGAGCGGATGCTCTCGTCCTTAAACAGGTCAAAATCCACATCCCAGAGCCAGGAAATATCGATGCCGTCCTGGGCATTGTCGTTGATGGCGATAATAATATCCTTTGGCGTTTTATCCTGCATCACTGCGGAAATGTTCTGGTTAAAGCCTGCGGGGTTCTTGGCAAGGTTCAGGGTGATTCCCGTTCCCCTGATGCGGAACTGCTCCATACGGCCGTTCTCCGGATTGAACTTTCGAAGCATTTCATTAAAGTGTTCCGCCTTAAGTCCGGCTGTACGGACTCCTGCATAGGCAGCCAGAATGTTATATACATTGTAAAAACCCTTATAATTTGCCACAATATGAGTGTCTTCCACTGTAAAGGAAAGCTGGTCGCCTACCTTTACATCCTCTGCGTCAAAATCAATTTCCGGGCGCTTGAAGCCGCATTTGGGGCAGTGATAATCTCCCAGCTGGCTGTAATGATAGAAGTTATATTCCAGACGTTCTCCGCAGTATTTGCAGAACCGTCCCTCCCTGATTTCACTGGCAGCGCTCTCTATGACCTGTCTGCTGATTCCGTAGGTTGTAAAGGCATTTCCGCTGTCCATGGCAATATATGCGCTCAGCGCGTCGTCTCCGTTTACGATTACCTTCATGTCCGGAACCTTACGCATCATTTCCTCCAGGATATTCATGGTAATGTCGATTTCTCCATATCTGTCCAGCTGATCCCGGAACAAATTGGTGAGTATCATATAATCGGGTTTGATCGCCGGAAAAATGTATCTTGTGGAGGCTTCATCCGCCTCTATGCAGGCATAATCCGCATCCAGCTCTCCATTCCATTTCGCTCCCAGTACAAAGGCAGAAACAACGCCGTTCAGCATATTGGAGCCTGCATGGTTGCAGATCACTTTTTTGCCCTCAGCCTCCAGAGCTGCACAGAGCATATTGTTTGTGGTCGTCTTTCCGTTTGTTCCGCACACTGCAAAGATACTTTCGCGCACCTGGCTGGAAAGCTGTTCCAGAATATCCGGACAGATTTTCAGAGCAACCTTTCCCGCCCAGGTCACTCCCTGGCGTCCCATTTTTTTACATATATATCCAACAATTTTTGCTGCGCTTACAGCAAGCATTCTTCTTATCTTCATTCTTTATTTTCCTTTTTTATCTCAAGATCTTTGTCCAGCAGGGTATCTGAGCAGATTCCTGCCACACCGTTCTCCATAAATTTTTTCGCCTGGGAAACTCCGTTTACAGTATAAACGTACACCAGAATCCCCTGTTTTTCAAATATTTCCTGTACTTCCTCTGTCCAGTATTTATAATATACTGTCACTGCCGGAATCTTCTTTTCTTTGCAGAAGACCGCAATTTCCTTTAATTCCTTCAGGGAATATTCCTGCCACAGGGAATAGATATAGGAGGGAAAATCATACAGAAGCGCTGTTCCCGAAAACATTGCGTCATTGTAGATCTCCGGTATCAGCTGCCCCAGAACCTCTACGGCTCCCGCATTCTGGGCAATCTTTACATATTCACTGTAGTCCTCCAGAGTTCTTCTATAATTCCGTATGGAATACTGTTTGGAATCCAGAAGTACAAATGCGTCCGGATAATCCTTTAGAAGGACAAGGAGGTCTTCCAGACTCATGGGTGTATATTTCCCGTAGATCGGCGTTGTCAGAAATTCTTCCGCTGTCAGAACCTTCTGTTCCTCTCCCTGCCACTGTCCAAGGGACTGTGTCCAGTTATGGCGGCAGACCCATACCCCGTCCTGTGTTCGGGTCAGGTCTACCTCAAACAGCCGGATGCCCTTCTCATAGCTGCTTAGAAAGCTTTCTTTGGAATTCAGGTAGCTTTTGCCGTCAAGCCCTCCCAGGGCGTGGGCGATTGCCTTATAGTTTTTCCAGGAGAACTCCGGCGTTGCCGCCTGTACTGTCTGAAAACTCCCTGACTTTTTTTCCGCGGCTTTTTTCTGCGGTACCGAAAGCCTGCTTCCTCCCAGGATGATCAGAGCTACTATGAAAATCTCTGTCACCAGCAGGATGTCGCGGAGAACCCGTCTCCGGCTTCGGCGGGTATTTTTTTTACTCAAGCTTCACCTTTTGTAAGTTTCCTTTCTATCTTTTATCTATAAACATATTCTATCGCTTTATACACGGATTTTGTATAGTGCATTTTTTATACATAACGATTTTACGCTAAATGGCGGCAATAATCAAGGTTTTAATGGAATGACCGAAAAAAAAGCTGTGTACAGACAGTAAATCTGTCTGCACACAGCCCTGAATCTCAGCAGAATGATTAATCAGAAATTATACTAACTCGATTAATACTTCCATTGCGCCGTCACCTTTACGCTGGCCAATCTTTACGATTCTTGTGTAACCACCGTTACGTCCAACGTATTTCGGAGCAACTTCTTCGAACATTTTCTTAACCATGTCAACTTCTTTTGTGTTTTTCTTCTTGCCTGCGCCCTTAGCCGGAACCTCAGTTACAGGATAGAAAACTTTCATCATCTGACGACGAGCGTGAAGTCTGGAAGGAGCGTCTTTTGTGATCTCTTTCTGTACTTCATCGTATACAGTTTTCTTCTTTCCGTCAACAACTTCTTTTACTCTCTTGCCTTCAGCGTCTTTACGAGCAACTTTAGCAGTTACTGTAACTGTCTCGAAGTTATCTTTCTCGCGAACAGCCATAGCGATAAGGCCTTCAGCGATTTTACGGATTTCTTTTGCTTTTGCTTCTGTAGTAACGATTTTTCCGTTGTATAACAGATTAGTTACCTGGTTTCTGAGTAATGCTTTTCTCTGGGAAGCTGTTCTGCTTAATTTTCTATATTTTGCCATTATTTTATCCTCCATCTGTGGGACAGTGAAACACGCTTGTTCGGTCTTACTGTATCACTGCTTTGGCACCCCACTGTAATTTATATGCGCTGGGAATCCCCTGCTCTATGGCAGATTATTCC
>DXXQ01000180.1 GCA_019416265.1 Clostridiales bacterium
TTCCTTTCTTTTTTATTTTTTGTTTTTGTATTTTTTATTCTGCTTTCGCAGAAAGGTCTTTTACTTTCTTATCTACAAGAACTGCAATTAAAACAACTGCCCCTTTTACAATGTTTGTTGCATGCGGATTTACATTCATAAGTGTTAAAATGTTATCAATAATACCCATTATCATGGCACCCACAACTGTAGGTAATACAAATCCACTTCCACCACTTAAACTTGTACCTCCAAGAATAACTGCTGCGATAGCATCCATTTCGATGCCCTCACCGCTTGTAGACTGTGCAGATCCAAGTCTTGCAGTAAGAACTACTGCTGCAATACCACTCATCAGACCATTAAAAATATACACCATCCACTCTGTATATTTTACACGAATACCGGATAATCTTGCCGCTTCTCTGTTTCCGCCAAATGCATAAACATTACGTCCAAAACTTGTCTGCGTAAGAAGATAATGCGCAATCAGATAAAGGACCAACAGAACAATAACGGGAACTGGAATTCCTGCTACAAGTCCCTTGCCGATAAATTTATAGGAATCCACCTTAATAGAAATAGGTGCCCCTTTTGTATAAACCAGTACACATCCTCTTAACAGAGTCATCATTCCAAGTGTTGCAATAAATGGAGGAATATCACACTGTGCAACGAAAAATCCATTTGCTGCACCGCATAAGATTCCAATTCCAAGAGCCGCAAGAACTGCAAGAACTGCATTTCCTGTTGATGCCATAATGCCGGCAGCAATTGCTCCTGACAGACCAACTATAGAACCAACAGATAAGTCGATTCCACCTGTTAAAATAACAAAAGTCATTCCACATCCTACAATACCTGCTACCGTAATCTGTTTAATTACATTAAACAAATTAGCTATACTTAAAAAACTATCCGATAATATAGATGCAAAAATACAGATTACTATCAGGATTAACACAGAACGATAGACATTTATCTGGTTAATGACCTTCTTTTTTGTTTCTTTATTCATCTTCATTCACCCCGCCTGAAGCTTGTGCCAAAATAGTTTCCTGACACATTTCTTCCTTAGATAATTCAAATACTGTTTTGCCTTCTCGCATAACTATAACTCTGTCGCTGACCCCTATAAGTTCTGGAAGGTCTGTCGATATAATAATAATACTTTTTCCTTGTTTTGTAAGATCATCCATAATCTGATAAATCTCAGCTTTGGCTCCCACATCTACACCACGGGTTGGCTCATCCAAAATAAGAATTTCAGGATGTGATTCAAGGACTTTTGCAAAAACTACCTTTTGCTGATTTCCACCGCTGAGCTTTCCAACAAGTTGTTCAGGTGAACTAAGCTTAATATTGAGAGCCTTGATTTCTTTCTGAACTCGCTTATCTTCCTCTTTTTTATCCAGTCGGATACCTTTCATCAAGGATTTTAACGACGACATTGAAATATTTTCTTTTATACTTCGACCAAGGACAAGTCCTTCCTGCTTTCTATCATCTGATACAAATCCGATTCCTGCTTCCAATGCTTTTCTAGGTGTAGAACAGTCTTTTTTCTCTCCATGAATATAAATTTCTCCTGATTCTTTCGGAAGCGCACCGTAAATAATCTTTGAAAGTTCAATAGTTCCTGATCCGAGAAGTCCTGTTATACCAAGAATTTCACCTTTATGTAAGGTAATACTTACATTATCTACTCCATGGCTCTTCATGTTTTTTGCTTCAAATACCACCTCATCAGGCATATAATTTCTCTTCGGATAGAGATTATCAACATTACGACCAACCATCAAGGAAACTACTTCATCATAATTTGTCTGCTCGATATCTTTTGTTGCCACATATTTTCCATCGCGGAAAACTGTAAGACGATCGGAAATCTTGAAAATCTCATCCATTCGATGTGAAATATAGATAATTGCAATTCCTTTTTGTTTCAATTCTGCAATTATTTTAAATAAAATCTGTATTTCCTCATCAGCCAGAGCGGCGGTTGGCTCATCCATAATAATGATTTTTGCACCAATAGTTAAACATTTAGCAATTTCTGTCATCTGAGCTTCTGCCACTGTTAAATGTTTTACTTTTGTTTTTTCATCAAACTTTAATCCAAGTTTGTCTAAAACATCTCTCGCATCTTTATAAAGTTTTTGCCAATCCACTTTTCCTGGATATTTCTGAGGCAGACGACCTAAGTACATATTCTCAGCTACTGAAAGTTCAGGAATCATGTTAAATTCCTGATAAATCATTGCAATTCCCTTTTCTTCAGCATCTTTTGTTGAATGAAACATAACTTCTTTATCATCCAAGTACATATGCCCTGAAGTATAAGGCTGTGCTCCTGCAATAATCTTCATTAGTGTAGATTTGCCCGCACCATTTTCCCCACACAATGCATGAACTTCACCTTCACGTATATCGAGATGTACCCCGTCTAAAGCCCTCACACCAGGAAATGTTTTCACAATGGATTCCAGCTTTAATACCGTTTTCCCCATCATAAACCTCTTCTCCTATTTTAATATGCACATCCGCATACAAGCACAACATTGGTATAGCCTGTAAATTCTCCTGTTAATACAATTGCTTTCGCTTTTTCACTCATTTCCTTTAATTCTGTATGTGGAATATAAGATATCGGAAGCTGCGTCGGAAGGAGTGCTTTTGCTTTCTCATGAAATTCCGGTGTTACACTTAATGCTTCATTGGCAAAAACTGCCTCTTCAACTGTTATTACCTTTAAGATTTCTTCCAAAACTTCCAGATATCCTGGACTGCCTGCTTTCCAACCTAAATCTACTCTTTCTACTCCTTTTGGAATTGGAAGTCCAGCATCTCCAATTACAAGCATATCTTTATGACGTAATTCAGCTAATACACGACATAACTGCGGATGAAAAATACCCTCTTTTAACATTTAATCCTCTCCTTATGCATTATCCTTAATAAACTGATCAATTTCTTCTCTCGTAGGCATTGCAGGTGTTGTTCCCAAACGCTGTACTGCAACTGCTGCAAGAGCATTCGCAAAAGCTGCAGCTTCCCATAAATCTTTTCCTTCTGCAAGCGCCGCAACCAGACCACCATTAAATGCATCTCCTGCACCTGTTGTATCAATTGCTTCTACATGATATGCGGGAATAATCTCCCTCTTTTCTTTTGTTGCAATATAAACACCACGTCCACCAAGTGTAATAAGAACGTTCTCTACACCTTTCTCAAAGAACCAGTCTGCTGCCTGATCAGCATGCTCTTTTGAATCAACCGGAACTCCTGTAAGAATTTCTGCTTCGACCTCATTTGGGGTAATCAAAAATACTTTTTTCAAAATTTCATCTTGAATTGGCTGTACCGGCGCTGTATTTAATATAACTTTTACATTATTTTTGTATGCAATATCAATTACACGATCAACCGCAGATACGTTTGTCTCCAACTGAGTTAATAAATACTCCGAATCTTTTAATACGTCTGTAAAAGAATCCACTTCCTCATCAGTAATCGTATTACATGCACCTAACAGTACAACAATTTCATTTTGACTTGTATTTTCATCTACTAAAATAAGCGCGCATCCCGTTTCTGCTTTATCTGTAAAAAGCACATGCTCCTGTTTCATATTCAGTTCTTTCATCGCACCTAACGCGACATTTGCAAAAGAATCCTTACCAAGTTTTGTCACCATAGTAACATCAGCTCCGGCTTTATGGGCAGCAACCCCCTGATTAAATCCTTTTCCACCAGGTCCCATCTTGAACATGCTTCCTTTAACAGTTTCACCCGGAACAGGTAAATGCGGGGTCCTTCCCATCAAGTCAACAACAAAGCTTCCAAACACTGTAACTTTTGACATCTCATAATCCCCTTTCTCTTCTTATAAAAGAACAACACCGTTTCCAGCACCAATTCGATCTGCTCCAGCGTTCAACATAGCATTTGCCTCTTCTGGAGTACGAATACCACCGCTTGCTTTTACCTGTGCGCGAGCACCAACTGTTTCACGCATTAATCTGATATCTTCTGGAGTAGCTCCTCCTGTAGAAAATCCGGTAGAAGTTTTAACAAAATCTGCTCCAGCCTCTACAGAAAGAAGACATGCTTTTTTCTTTTCTTCATCTGTCAGAAGACATGTTTCAATAATCACTTTCACAATTGCCGGTTTAGAAGCCTCTACAACTGCTGCAATATCTTCTTTTACAAAATCATAGTTTCTATCTTTCATAGCTCCGATATTGATAACCATATCAACTTCTTCCGCTCCCTCTGCTACTGCATTTTTCGCTTCAAAGGCCTTTGCCGCTGTCGACATTGCCCCAAGAGGAAATCCTACAACACAACATGTTTTAACATCCGTACCTTTTAATTCCTCTGCAACTAAAGGAACATGACATGTATTTACACATACAGATGCAAATCCATATTTTTTCGCTTCTGCACAATACTTACGAATTGTTTCTGTCATAGCATCAGCCTTCAACATTGTGTGATCGATTTTTTTCGCAATATTACTCATTTCTTTTCCTCCTATTAAATATAATTATTACATTCCTTTTATTTATTGAATATTTTTTATAATTCTTCCTTTTTGCAAAAATGTAATCGTTTACATTTTTGCCTAAAAGAAAAATATGGATTCAACACTTTCCATATTTTTCTGATCCCCTTAAAACAACTTTATAAGGAACAAAAACCTTATTCGCCTCTCGGTCCCGGCGTTCATTCTTATTTTCATCAATTGTTTCAAGTTTTTCTAATAGTAATTTCATCGCTTCCTGTCCTTGCCTTCTCGCATCTCGTTCGATAGTCGAAAAAGGGTATTCAATGATATTCAAAGCGGCAATACTATCAAACCCCATTACCGCAATATCCTTTCCGGGTTTCAGATGATGCTCTATCAAATATTTTAGACATCCAAGTGATGTTAAATTGTTTACTGTAAAGATAGCTGTTGGTGGATCTGGCAATGATAACAAATAACCAGTCTGCTCATAAGCCTTATTTATTCTAAAATTCCCAGCAACTTGGTATTCTTCTCTGACAGTTAATCCATGATCCTCCAAAGCTTTTTGATATCCATGAAGACGTTCCTTACCAGGAAGAGATGTAACAGGTCCTGTTATAATGGCAATCTTCTCATGCCCTTCATTAATCAACGCTTGGACACCCTCATATGCTCCATCAAAGTTCTTTACAAAAGCTCCATCAAACTGTTTTCCTTCAAGATTTCGGTCAATCAATACTACCGGAATTCCTGATTTTTCCAAACGTTCCAGCTCTTGTGCTGTATAATCATCATGATCAGATACAGGAGAAATTAGAAGTCCCTTCAGCCGTTCACTGACTACGACTTTCAAATAATCATGTTCGATTTCTTCCCTCTCGTCTGTATTGAAAAACAAAATATTATAAATACTCTTTCCTGTAATTTCTGTAATTCCCTGTATTACATCTGAAAAGAATTCATTCCCTATATCAGGAACTATAACACCTATGCTATCTCTATCCTGCATACATAAACTTCTGGCTATTGCATTAGGAACATAATTATTCTCATCAATCAGCTTCTGTATTCGCTCTCTTGTTTCCTCTTTCACCTTTCCAGAATGATTCAGTACTCTGGATACTGTAGCAGTCGACACCCCAGCTAGTCTTGCAATATCTACAATATTCATTCTGTTTTTGTCTCCGTATTATGCTCTCATAAACAAGAATGTTAACGTTTACATTTTTGATATTAGCACATTAGACAATGTTTGTAAATCACTTTTTCTTTTTTTTAACATTTTCATCAATTTATATAAATGAACAACATATGTTTTATTCAAATAATACAAATATATAATTGATGTTGGGGTCAAAACCATAAAGAACTTTGCTCCTATTTCTATAGCACCTTGAAAAATTCATATTTTGTAGTGTGATGCCGGGTTTCTCGTGGATTTATGCGGGTATTCCCTTCCTT
>DXXQ01000181.1 GCA_019416265.1 Clostridiales bacterium
TTCTTGCTGTCTGTGGATGGCTCGTAAATTCTTGTATAACCAAAAACAATTCTGTCAATATCGTATCTGTGTTCCCTTCCATCTTCCGTCCACTGTACATTCTGAATCAGCATCATTTTTTCATAAGTCTTTATAATCTCATCAAAGGATTTCAGCTTTACCTCCGCAGTTTTCGTCTCTTTGACATCATAATAATTGTCGAAATTCACCAGACTGATACCATCAGAGCCGATATAGAACGTCAGCTCCTCATATCCCCATGTTGGCATATCGCTCGTCATATCTTCTGCTTCCCCTCCCGGATCAGAGGTATAAGTAACAGGAATCCCGTCAATCTTTCTGGAATAGTGAAAGATGTATCCCACATCAAAGATAGTCTCCTCTTTCTCTCCCGGTATTTTCCCCAGATAAAGACCGTAATCCCAGGCAGTCAGCTCCATATCCGGAATTTCCAGAAGCTTCACTTTTTCATCCGAAATTCTTTTCGCTTCCTCAAAAGTCAGCTTCTGGCGCTTCTTCAGTTCCTCCTCATCCGGAAAGTCTTTAATCTGATTTCCATATCTGTACCGGCTGTATTCCTCCCAGCCTATATACATGGATGTATCCAGTTTTTCATCTGCCGTAAGATCGCGGATACTCATCTCAAAAGGTCTGTAATCTCCTTTTCCAAGCAAGTAGGTGAAATGCTTTCCCTCCGGAGTTTCCGCCACTCCGCTAAATTGATCCTCACTGATCCAACTGCCGCTTGTTCCTTCATAGTCCACCTGTTCCAGCCCGAACTGAGGTTTTACTTCTTCCGGTGTAACCTCTTCCGGCGCTGCTTCATATTCTGCTTCCAGCTCTTCTATTGTCTGATAAATATCAAAATTATAATTTCCGTTTTCATCCTTTCCCAATCCATTAGGATCCAGTTCCCCTGCTGCCAGATATGCTTTCCAGCGATTCAGTTCTTTCATAATCTGTGGTTTTGTCCTTCTGTGCCAGGTGTTTCCTGAATATATTTTTGCATCCGGGAAAAATATCTCCGTCAGCTTATCAATGGTCTCCTGGTCAAAGGGATGCTGACTGACTGAAATAACAGAAGCTTTTTCTACATCCGGAATTTCAACCTCTGCATCTGTATGAATGGTCAAAAGTCCTGTCTCGTCCTTTTCTTCACTTTGATATGTCTTTGGCGCCCCTACGATTTCTCTGATGGTCTTCCCCTTTCTTTCTCCGTCTGAGTCCCCTTTTTTATCAGCCTCCTCGTAATTTTTTTCCGCTTCTTTTCCTTTCATTTTTACAAGTGATTCCTCTGGTGTCCGGGCGCATCCCGTCAAAATGCCTGCTGCCAGAAATATACTCCCTGTCAAAATCACAGCCTGTTTTTTCATATTTTTGTCCTTCCTTTCCCCTGATATTTATTCATTGGCTCCTCCGAGAAATCCAAAATGATATTTTTTTATCAGCCAGCCGCACAGCAGTCCCAGTCCGAGAATCAGCCCTGTAAAAACAAGGCAGGACTCCCCCACTGTGGGAAGCTTATCGTAACCGAAATTATGTCTGGCATATGCCGCATGACTCAGGGGGCTTATCCACCCTATGAGAACATTTACCTTATACATTTCATATTCCTCATATCCCAGAAGCACCCGGAGAACTCTGGGGTCAAGGAGAAATCCATAAAGACAGAACAACATTCCTGCCAAAAGCCCCTTTCCCTTCCCCGGCAGCAGATTCCCTGCCAGAATGACGAGACTGAGCGTCAGACAAAAAAGAAACAACAGCAATACTACCCCGAAGGTACACCCGTAAGGAAGAATTCCTTCCATCACCTTCACAGTGGAAGGTACGCTTAATTCCTCCCCCAGTTTCGAATAAGCAAGCCTTGCCGCCGTATCGCTCCACACATTCCCCGGATAAGCATTCTCCATGCACAAAACCATAGTGGATGCCATCATAAACACCACATAGAGAGCAGATACAGCCAGCACATAGACAAGCTGTCCCATCAGCCATTTCCTCTTTGTGGTACGGTACAGATAATAAGGCGTTATCGCGCTTAAACAGGGCAGATCCGAAAAAAGAAGAAGCAGAAGAACTGCGCTGAGCAAAATTGCCGTTGTATCTCCAAAAGTCCAAAGAAAGGGTTCCGCCACCTGTACCGGAGATTTGTAGGTTTCTATTACAGGCATCACCCTTCCGCTTAGAAGAAAGCAAAGAACAAATCCCAGAAGGAAGGTAAGGATCACCTTGGGTTTACGCCAGAATCCCAGAAAATTAAAACGAATTACCGAAAAAATCCCACCCACTTCTCTCACCTGTCCTTCTGTTCTTTAATATCCAAGCCCTCGGTCAATCACGCTGCCGTCAATGGCATTGATGGTAAGATAGCTCTGGTATTTCAAATCGTTTGTGTACGTTTCCCCTATTGTGTATTCTGATGTGAAGCTTCCGAAAAAATCCCATACAGGTACAAGAATCCCACTTGTGCTGTCTGTGGAAGGCTCATAAATCCGGCTGTACCCAAAGGTAATTCTGTCAATATGAAACACTTCACTTTTCAGATCTTCCCCCATATTTGCATTCTGAATCAACATCATTTTTTCATAAATATCCATAATCTCATCAAAGGATTTCAGATTTACCTGCTGGGTTTTTGTCTCTCCAATGTCATAGAGATTGTTAAACTCCACCTTACCGATTCCATCAGAGCCCACATAAATATTAAGAACCTCATATCCCCAGGTCTCCATATCACTGTCCATATCCTCCAGGGCTCCGCCCCGCTCCATGGTATAGGTAATAGGAATGTTTCCCAGATTTCTTGTGTAATGGAATACATATCCATAATCCATAATTTCTCTTACCAGCTCTTCTTCCGAAATACTGCTTTCTGACACCAAAGCCGCATATTCCCATTCTGTCATCTCCATATCCGGAATTTCCAGAAGATCTGCCTTTTCCTGAGCAATTTTCTGTGCCTCCTCAAGGCTCATCATTCCTTTTTCTTTCATCTCATCCACAGATGCCGCTTCCGGATCGTCCGGATTGTACTCGTACCAGTAGGAATATGTGTTTTTCTCTTTCATTTCCTCATAAGCTCTTTCGATAGAAACCTCCATAGGCATAGAATTATAGCGTTTAAAGCTATATGAGTACATTTTTCCATCCGTAGCTTTCACATGAGAGCCAAAATAATCTTCACTGTCCCATCCTTCCACTGCTCCAAAAGCCGGCTTCACTTCTTCCAGAACGCGTGTTTCCGGAGCGCTCTCATATGCGCTTTCCAGTTCTTCTATGTATCTGTTGATGTCAAAGATAAGATTTCCATTTTCATCTGTTCCTTTTTCATACGGATCGAGGTTTCCTTCTGCCAGATACCCCTTCATCTCCGTAAGTTTCTTCATCAGCTCCTCTTTTGACTCCTGATAATAGCTCTTGTCGGAATAAATTTTTGCACCCGGAAAAAAGGCACTTGTAATCTTATCAATCATTTCCTGATTAAATTCGTGCTGGCTTACCTGAATAGCCGACGCCTTGTCTGCATTTGGGATTTCCACCTTTGCCTCTGTAAGAATCTTAATCTTTCCGGTTTCGTCGGACACTTCACTTTTAACGGTTTCCGGAGCATTCACAGCCTTACGGATACCGGATACGTCTCCTTCCTGACTTTTATGATTTTCTTTATTTTCCTGCTTTTTTTCTTCTTCTGTATTTTCCGCTGTATCGGCAGCTTCCTCATAATTCTTTTCGCTGGTTTTTCCCTTCATTTTCACCAGTGAATCCTTGGGAGTTTCTGCGCAGCCCGCCAAGGTTCCCAATCCCAGAAATACACAAAGCAGCAAAGAAACCGTTCTTTTTTTCATAATCGAACTCTCCTCCGTTTTATCTTTATTTTCTATTCTTATTCTATCACCGGACAGAGCACCGGATATTCCCCGAAATGTAACCGAAATGTAACTGCCGCCGTACTAAAGCAGACAAATCCGGTTTATGCACAAAAACGCCTGACCACACAGGGTTCAGGCGTTCTCCCAGGCGACAATCACTCTTGTCCCCATTCCTTCTTCACTTTCCAGTACAAGCTTCCCTCCGTGAAGCTCTGCGATCTCCTTGCACAGAGCAAGTCCCAGACCTACGCTTCCCGCACTTCTGGCTCTTGATTTATCCACCATATAAAATGCCTCTGTCACCCGCTCCAGCTCTTCTTTGGGAATTCCTTTTCCGTTATCCTCCACAAAGATACCTGTTTCGTCTGCGTGAAGAAGGATTTTTCCACCTTCCTTCAACGCTTTGCAGGCGTTATCCACCAGATTCAGAAGTAAACTTGTCATCATATCCATATCCATATCCCGCATAAGGTCTGACGGCTCACAGGATACCTCCATTACGGCATTTTTTTCTTCCAGCTTAAATTTCACCAGATGTTCTGTTGTTTCCAGAAGCTCTGACACGAGACAGGGCTTTCTCTCCAGCTTCTGTCCGCCTTCCTCGTAAAGCCCGGTAAGCTCCAGCATTTTTACAGAAAGCCGGGAAAGGCGGCGGCATTCTTTTTCGATATAAGTAAGCGCCTTTTCCCTTCTCTCTTCACTGAGACGAACTGTGAGAAGAGTATCTGCATAGCCGATGATCGCTGTCATAGGCGTTTTTAATTCATGGGCAAGGCTTCCGATCAGCCTTCTCTGCGCATGGTTTACCTGCTTCAGTTCCTCAATGCGGGATTGTATCTCTGAAGACATATGGTTAAAGCTTTCCCCAAGGAGGGCAATCTCATCCTTCCCTTTCACAGGAACAAACGCTCCGTAGTTGCCTCCGGCTATATCCGACGCCGCTTTTTTCAGGGCAACAAGAGGGCGGATGCTGCGGTAAATCCCCCAGTACAGAAGCGCTCCCACAAACAGAAGAAGTCCCAGAGTCATGGCAAGACCTTTCAGATAAAGCCGTTCTGTCCTCTGATAAACATCAGATACGTCTACACAGTAGATAATGCCGTAATTGTTTTCATTAATGGTTTCCCATATTTTAAACAGAAGTAAGTGACGGCCTTCCGCTTCTGTGGCATAGGCGCCCCCGTATAACAGACGCTCCGAAATCTTTTCGTAATCAAATTCATAAGGAGTGCTGTTGTAAAGCTCCACGTTCTCCTGAGGAAGAAAAAGGGCTGCCTTGCTCCCAAAGACATTTCGAAAGGAATACACAGCTCCAAGACGCTGCTTCTCCTCATCTGTTCCATATGCCGCCCCATAGCCAGCCGTGGTCAGATTTCTGCGGAATTTCTCCATGCTGTTTTGAAACACCTGCTGCTCATATTTCTCCGTATCCTCCAGTGTCTGCCGCCGGGATTCCCAGAGAGTATATCCCAGCGTCACCTGAGATACCAGAAGGATTCCAAGCATAACCTGGATAAAAATTCTGCGAAACAGCCTCACTCATCCACCTCCAGTCTGTATCCCACTGTAGGGATTGTACGGATCACATTTCCCCAGTCAAGCTTCTTTCGGATCCGTCCCACGTGGGCATCCACTGTCCTTGTCTCCCCGTCAAACTCCATTCCCCATAACGCCCCCAGAATCTGCTTTCTGGTCAGGGCTTTGTTTTTGTGACGGGCAAACATCAGGAGACACTCATATTCCATTGGTTTGAGATAAACCTCCTCACCGGCTTTGGTGACCAGCCGTTTCTCCGTATCAATTTCCACATCAAGAATCTTAATCACATGGTCGCTGGCCCCGTGGCGTTCCAGAACTTTTTCAATACGCACCATCAGCTCCAACATCTCAAAGGGTTTCACAATGTAATCCTCCGCCCCTTCCTTCAAGCCTCTCACCTTATCCTGCACAGCTCCCTTGGCAGTTAAAAATATCACGGGGATTCCCTGACTCTTCAATTCCGGAAGCAGTTCAAACCCGTTTTTTCCGGGAAGCATCACATCCACCAGAGCACAGGCATAATTGCCGTCTTCTGTGAGACTTCTGCTCACTTCCTCCCCATCCAGAAAAGGTACGGGCTCATATCCCGCAACCTCAAGATTCATACATATTAAGTCGTTGATCGCTTCCTCATCTTCAATTACAAGAATTCTTACACTCATTTGTCCTCTCCCTCTTTTTGTACCTCTTATCTTCTCTTTGGTGGTTTCCGGTTTGACTCATAGTCTTCCTTTATTTTACACCATCCTGCTCCCCATGTTGTAACGGCTTTGTAACTGTCCTGTTTTTTCACGCAAAAGAAGCCGCGCCCTGCCTTTAGGGCAGAACACAGCTTCTTCTTATATATGATGGAAAAAAATTGGGAACTATATTCTTTTAAGAGTACCTTTTTTGATACGTCAAAGTTCAGGAACACTCCGGCCTTTAAGCTCTTTTAGAAAGAACCTCTTCTTCGTATTTCACGACTTCATCGAACCATACTCTGTCCCCGGGTACGCCGCAGCTCTCGCAGTATGCCTGCCAAACGTCTCCAAAAGGCATGGTCTTCATTTCGTCCTGTCTCACCATCAGCTCAGTAAGTCTGTTTGTATCCTGAAGCTCTTTTAACTGTGCGTTGGGAGTAAGAAGGGCATTCAGAAGTGCTTTCTGCATACTTCTCATACCTACTGTCCATGCAGAGATTCTGTTAATACTTGCATCGAAATAGTCCATTGCAATATATACACGGTTCAGGGCATCGTTTCTCACGATTTCCTTTGCGATTTCCCTTGTCTCGTCATCGAAGAGTACGCTGTGGTCGGAATCCCAGCGGATAGCTCTTGTCACATGGAGGGCAAGCTCCGGGAAGAAGCACAGAAGAGCCGGAATCTTATCGGAAACAACCTCTGTTGGATGGTAGTGGCCGTTGTCCATAAGTGGAAGGCATTTATCCTTATGCTCTGCAGCAAAGCTTAAGGCAAACTCTGCGCTTCCTACTGTATAGGCTTCCACACCGATGCCGAATACCTTGGATTCCACACACGGCTTCACCATATTGAAATCGTAAGGCTCGGAAAGAATCTCTTCGATCGCCTCTTTATAGCGCATTCTCGGACCCATTCTGTCTGCAGGAACGTCTTTAAATCCGTCTCCTGTCCAGATATTCATTACACAGGGAACTCCTGTTTCTTCTGCAAAGTATTTGGAAATACGGATGCAGGCTTTGCCGTGCTCGATCCAGAATCTTCTTGTCTCCTCATCAGGACTGGAAAGGGTAAGTCCGTCCTTTACCTTTGGATGTGAGAAGAAGGTCGGGTTAAAATCAAGTCCCATATGATATTTTTTTGCAAGCTCCACCCATTTTTTGAAATGCTTGGGCTCAATTTTATCTCTGTCAACAAACTCTCCGTCTTCGAAAATCGCATAGCAGGCATGGACATTTACTTTTTTCTGTCCCGGAACAAGGGTAAATACTTTTTCCATATCTGCAAGAAGCTCTTCCGGTGTTCTTGCCTTGCCCGGATAATTACCAGTTGTCTGAATTCCTCCTGTAAGAGGGCCGTCATGGTCGAATCCGATTACATCGTCTCCCTGCCAGCAATGCATGGAAACAGGAATGCTTTTCAAAGTTTCTATTGCTTTGTCTGTATCAACGCCGATTGCCGCATACGCCTCTTTCGCAGCCTGATATCTTTCCTGTGTAGTCATGAAAATATCCTCCTTAATGTTTTTATGGTTTTTCTGCTTTTCCGCAGCTCTTCGCTTTATCTGAGGTTATTGTACTACAAAAGAAAGGTGACGATAAGAACCTTGTTTGTGTAAAAAAAGGTCCTTATTTGCACATGATTTTATTTTTGTCTCCCCGAAAACCAACAGAACCACGCGACTATCGCGTGGTTTTCTTTATACAAAAATCAGGAGTGCCTGAGCACTCCTGAAATAAGTATGATTTATGCTTCGTATGTTTTGATATTGAAGGATTCATGGATGCAGGTACGCGCTTCCGGAACAGATTTGAATTCGCCTGTTTTAATCATCTGCGCTGTAATATTTCCGATGGCAGTTGCCTCGCCCGGGCCTGCCTCAACACGCTTGCCGCAGGCTTTTGCTGTAAGCTCGTTTAAGTATCCTGCGTTGGAGCCTCCGCCTACGACGCAGATTCTGCTGAAGGTACGGCCTGTCATTTCTTCCAGCTCTTTCGCTGTCTTTGCATAGCACTCTGCAAGACTGGTGTAGATAACCGTTGCAATTTCCCCTAAGGTTTCCGGAACCTTCTGTCCTGTTCTGCGGCAGTAGTCCTTTACCTCTTCCGTCATGTTTTCCGGAGAAAGGAAGCAGTCGTCATTTGCATCTACTCTGGACGGGAAATCCTTTGCTTCTTCTGCCATGGAGCAGATTTCTGCAAAGCTGTAAGCATCTCCTGTCTCATGGCGGACAGACTGGATCATCCAAAGTCCCATGATATTCTTGATGTAACGGAAGCGTCCGTTGTAGCCGCCCTCGTTTGTGAAGTTCAGTTCGCAGCTCTTCGGTGAGCAGTCAGCCTCTGCTCTTTCAATTCCCATGAGGGACCAGGTTCCGGAGCTGATGTAAATGAAATCATCATCGTTTGCAGGAACTGCAAGAACAGCAGAACCTGTATCATGGGTTGCAGGTGCAACAACCTCACAGTCAAAGCCCACTTCTTCGCGAATCTTGTCACTGAAGTGTCCGATGCTTGTTCCCGGCATAACCAGTTCCTGGAAGATTTTTCTCGGATAGCCAAGCTTGTCGATGAGTTCATAATCCCAGTCTTTTGTAACAGGGCTTACCATCTGACCTGTAGTTGCCTCTGTATATTCGTTTGTCTTTCTGCCGGTAAGCAGATAATGGAAGTAGTCCGGTACATGAAGCAGAGTTTCTGCCTGTTCCAGATATTCCGGATGTTTTTTCTTTACTGCCATAAGCTGGTAGATTGTATTGTAAATAGCTTTCTGGATACCGGTTCTTGCATATAAATCTTCCTGAGAAATTACCTTGTAAACTTCCTCGTCCATTCCCTCTGTACGGTGGTCACGGTAACCTACTGTATTTCCCAGTACGTTCTCATCTTTGTCAAGAAGTACGAAGTCAACACCCCAGGTATCAACGCCCATGCTTACCGGAATCTTGCCGATTTCTTTACATTTCTTTAAGCCTGCGATGACTTCTTTAAAAATACGGTCGAACTCCCAGCAAAGCTCTCCGTCTTTTTTTACCATACCGTTCTCGAAACGGTATACTTCCTCCAGAACCATTTTTCCGTTTTCCATGTGTCCCAGGATGTGACGTCCGCTGGACGCACCCATATCAATTGCAAGATAATATGTTGCCATGATAAATCCTCCTCTGTTTCTTTTTCCTAGCTGTTTCCGGGATTTCCTGTCTTTTCTGCACAAAAAAAGGAACCGGCTTCCCGTACTTTTTATGATATTTTATAGGTTTATGATACCATATTACCATGGGCATCTTCAATAGTGAAGAACCCCATTTGTTAAAAAAACAATCTTTATTTGCAGATTTTCGGGACTTACGATCCCTTTTATCAGAAAGAGGGCGCCGCACAATGTGCGGCACCCTCCGTTCCTTCGCCGTTATAACTTTATTAAATTAAATCCGAGCGTTTCAATTAGTCGTAAAGGTTAGGAGCGATAGTATCGTCTTCCATGTTGTTTACGTCATACCAGTAACCAGCTGTTGGGATATCTTCTACTTCTTCGCCGTTAGCTGCTGCTGTCAGAGCGTAGATTGCGTAGTAACCCATCATAAGAGGAGACTGTGTAACAGCGCCAAGGAATGTGCCGTCAGCTACAGCTGCTTTGATGATAGAACCAGCGTCGAAACCAACACCGATAACGTCGCCATTTGCTGCGTCAGAACCAAGAACGTTTAAGTTAGCATTAGCTGCAAGAACACCTTCTGCGGAAACCTGGTTAGAACCGAAGATTGCGATACAGTTTTCTTTGGAAAGGATAGCCTGAGCCTCTGTGGAGCAAAGCTCTACAGTTGTCTGTGCCGGAACAGCTACCTGAATAAGAACGTCTGCGTCTGCTTCTTCTGCGTCTGCACCTTCAGCAGCATTTACATAGAATTCGTTACCTGTAACTGCAACTGTTTTTCCGTCAGCTTTAACAAGCTCGATCATTTTGTTGATGAATCCAGCGCCACGAAGCTGAATGTTCTGAGCTGTAGCATCCTGGTTGATCTCACCGATGATTACCTGTCCCTCAGCGTTAGCGATAACGTCTTTGATTGCCGGGTACATGTTCTCAGCTGCTACTGCACCAGCCTGAGTATTGTCTGTAACAACTTCTGCTACTACAGAGCCTTCCGGAGCATCAGAAACACCAGTATCAAATGTTACTACCGGGATTCCGTCATCTGCACATTTCTGAAGAGCTTCTGTTACAGAAGAAGTATCGCAAGCTGCAAGCCCCATACCAACTGGTTTTGCTGCGATAGCTGTGTTGATCATGTTAACCTGGTCAGCGATGTCAGACTCACTGTTTGGTCCCTGAGCTTTGAATGTAACACCAAGCTCGTCAGCAGCTTTCTGCATACCTTCTACTGCTGCCTGCCAGTATGTAGACTGGAAGGATTTAACCATCATCGGGAATTCATAAGCCTCGTTAGCTTTCAGTCCCTCGAACTGTGCTGCCGGATCTTCTGCTGCAAGTACCGGTGTAACTGTCATTCCTGCTACCATTGCTGCGCTGAGTCCCAGTGCGATCACTTTTTTGATTGTCATTTTTGTTTCCTCCTTTTAATTATACACGTTTTTTTTATGCTAAAACGTTAACCGTTTTACATACACCATAAGAAATTAAAATTACTGATTAGCAGCTTTTTTCTCTTTAACGATATCAATCAGTACCGCAACGATAAGTACGACACCTGTGATGATCTGCTGCCAGTTAGCCTGAAGTCCGATATATGGAAGACCGGTCTTCAGAAGCATGATTACATAAATACCTACAAATGTTCCAAGAATAGAACCATATCCACCGGATGCTGCAACACCGCCTACGAATACACCGCCGATAGCGTCCATCTCAAGACCTGCACCTGTACCAGGCTGTACTGTAGGTGTAACTGCTGCATATGCAATGGCTGCAAGACCTACGAAGAAGCCGCATACAACATAAACCATTACATGGTAGAATTTAACATTGATTCCGGAAAGAGCTGCTGCTTCTTTGTTGGAACCGATCGCGATAGTGTAACGTCCGAATTTTGTATGATTCAGAACGAATTCCATCAAAAGAACTAACAGGATCATCCACAGGAAACCGATTGGATAACGATCGGCGCTTCTTCCTGTTCCGATGGTCAGCTTAAAGATTGAGTGGAACCATCCGCCTTCCTGTGTAAGTCCCGGCCATGGAGTTGCACTGTAAAGAGAACCAAGACCACGGGTAATCATACAGGTACAAAGTGTAGCCAGGAATGGAGGCAGGTTCATCACACCGATCAGCACACCGTTCAGAGTACCGATGATAACGCCGAGTACAATGCAGATCAGCATTGCGACTACAACCGGCACATTGTGATTTCTGATCATGGAACCACCGATAAGAGCATAGCAAACCATTCCGGTTCCGATTGACAGGTCTACACCGCCTGTGATAAGCGGGAAAGTAACACCGATAGCCATCAGAAGGTCATAGTAGGAAAAATCCAGTAAGCTCAGCATGGTATTGTACTGTCTGAACTCTTTACTCATCATTGAGAATACGGCAGTCAGTGCAATAACAACCAGTAAAACAATAAATCTCTGATCACTTAAAATAGTTTTTTTCTTCTTAGTCATGACTGTCCTCCTTAATCGATACTACGTGTAGCCTTGTTCATAATGTTTTCCTGGGTTGCTTCGGAAATGTCGATATTTCCTGTAACTTTACCCTCGCACATAATGATGATTCGGTCACTCATACGGAGAACTTCTGTCATTTCAGAGGAAATCATGATAATTGATTTACCTTCTGCTGCCAGTCTGTTCATTAATTTGTAAATTTCGTTTTTGGCACCAACGTCGATACCTCTGGTAGGCTCGTCGAAGATCAGGATATCACTGTCTCTTGTCAGCCATTTCGCAATAACGACTTTCTGCTGGTTACCACCGGACAGGTTCACAACAAGCTGATCTGCAGTCGGAGTCTTTGTTGCAAGCTCTTTGATATATTTCTCAGTTACTTCTTTTTCTTTCGCTGAGTCGATCAGAAGACCTTTTGTATACTGCTCCATTGTTGCCAGAGTTGTATTCTCAATACAGGATTTCTGAACAACACAGCCATATCTTCTTCTGTCCTCTGACAGATAACCGATACCGTATTTAACAGCATCCTGCGGGCTGTTGATCGTAACCTCACGAAGCTGTCCACTCTTGTCCATAATGGAAATCTTACCGCTCTGTTTCGGGTCAGCTCCAAACAGCGCTCTTGCTGTCTCTGTACGTCCTGCACCCATAAGTCCGGAGAATCCGAGAATCTCGCCTTTGCGAAGCTCAAAGCTTACGTCCTGAACCATTCTTCCTGCGTTAAGATGCTCAACCTTAAGAACTACAGGAGCATCCGGTGCAACCATACTGTGCTGCTTCGGATCTTCGTAAATAACACGACCAACCATCATGTTGATGATGTCTTCTTTTGTACTGTCTTTTGTAATAAGAGTTCCTACATAACCGCCGTCTCGCATGACTGTTACACGGTCTGTAATAACCTTGATCTCATCCATACGGTGAGAGATATAAACGATTCCAAGACCTTTTTCACGAAGGTCGCGGATGATAACGAATAAATCTGCAATTTCTTTTTCAGTCAGCGCTGCAGAAGGCTCGTCGAAGATAATAACCTTCGCTTTATGGGAAATCGCTTTTGCGATCTCACACATCTGCTGTTTACCAACTGTAAGATTGTGCATTTTTTCTTTCGGATTAATATCAATATTTAAATCCTGGAAAAGCTTTTTGGAATCCTCGATCATCTTTTTATCATCGATACGGAAACCTTTTTTCGGCTCACGGCCGATAAAAATGTTCTGAGCAACAGTAAGGTCACCCACCATGTTTAATTCCTGATGTACGATTACAACACCTGCATCCTGCGCTTCTCTGGTGTTATGGAATTCCACTTCTTTACCTTCATATGTAATGGAACCGGAGTCTTTCTGGTAAATACCGGTAAGCACCTTCATCAATGTGGACTTTCCGGCACCGTTTTCACCCATAAGAGCATGTACTTCGCCGCGTCTTACTTCGAAATTAACATGATCCAGAGCATGAACTCCAGGAAAGGACTTATCGATGTCCTTCATAGTTAAAATAACTTCACCCATTGTTACATCCTCCCTTCACATTAATTCTTTCTGCGTCTTGCAGAAACATCGGCATAAACTGCTGCGATAACGATGATACCGGTGATGATCATCTGCTGTCCTTTACCAAGACCAAAGGCCATGATACCCTGCTGCAGAAGAGAAATAATACATACGCCGATAACAGTACCGCCGATGGATGCAAGTCCGCCGACCATTGATGTACCACCCATAACGCAGCCTGCAATTGCCTCGTTGTTGTACTGGTCACCATATCCCGGCTGAACCGTTGTATAGGTTGCTACAAAGAAGATTGCTGCGATACCTGCCATTAATCCGCAGATAATGTAAGCAAGCATACGCCATTTTCTTGTGTTAACACCGGAAAGACGAACAGCTTCGCTGTTGGAACCAAGGCAAAGAATATAACGTCCCGGTTTTGTGCGGTAAAGTACGATACCACAGATAACAGCAGCTCCAAGGAAGATCACAAGACCTACCGGGAAGCCCTTGTAGGAAACAAGATTTCTGAACCATCCGTTTACAGGATCACTGCTTGCAGGCCAGCTTACGGACTGTGTCTTTGTAAATACAGACGCAAGACCCTTTGCAATATTCATGGATGCCATGGATACGATGAACGGCGGTACGGACATATAAGATACCAGCCATCCGTTAAAGATACCAAAGCAGAGGCCAACCAAAATACAGATTACAATAGCTAATGCACACGGAATACCATAGCTTGTCATACAGTAACCGGAAATCAGCGCACAGCAGAACATAACCGGTCCGATGGAGAAATCAATTCCTCCTGTAGCAATTACGAAAGTAACGCCAAGTGATAAAAAGCCCAGGAAATATACATAGTTCAGAGTAGATTTAATACTGTCAACAGCCGGGAATTTACTTCCGAGTGCAACTCTGAAGACTACGAACATTACAATCAGAATCCCCACAAGCAGGATTCTGTTAAGTCCGAGCTTTTTCACGATTGGATTTTGTTTCAGCTTTTCCAATTTTTTTCCCTCCCTATGTTTTTTCACATCTCTGTGTTTTTCATATACACCAATAATAGCGTGAAATCCTCAGAATTGTAATGGAATATCTTCCAAAAAAAGGTTAAATATTTACGGTAATGTAAATATTTAACCTTTTTTATGAACACACTTTGTTTTATCAATGAACGTCTTTTATTTAAGATTAAAAGGGAAGATCAGCTTCTCAATCTCGCTGTCGTACATATTGTCCGGAACAACCAGCTCACAGCCGGAATCTATGTTTTTCTCCGTCTTTTCGCCGTTTAGCATACGAAGTGTTTCCCTTACGCCCATATATCCCATTTTAAACGCCTTCTGGACTACGAAGCCCCTGTATACTCCTTTTTCCATGAGCTGGACTGCCTCCTGGGAGGAATCGATGCCCACAACTGCAATGCGGTCCTCTGCTCCCGCATCCTTAACGGCCCGGGCAGCCCCCACTGCGGAATACTCATTCATTCCGGCGATCATGGAAAGGTTGGGATATTTCTCCATAAGCTCCCTGGTCAGCTTATAGGATTTGTCGAAAAGAGAGTCACAGTAGACAACCTCCTCCACATTTTTTTCCAGCCTGCCAAGCCCTTCCCTAAAGCCCTGCTCACGCTCCATGGCTGTGGAAACTCCCTTGACATGGCTGACTATGGCAATCTGGGCGTCCTCGTCAACAAGGGTCGACGCAAATTCCCCAAGCTTCCGCCCTGCCTCCAGATTATCAGTGGCGACAGTTAAGTCCTGTACTGCATTCTCTGTATAGGAGTCAATGAAGGTGATCTTGATTCCCTTTTCCCTCGCCTCCTCCAAAAGCCCGTCGCAGGCATCGAAGCTGGAGGGGGAGATCAGGATCGCATCCGGCATTTTCCGGATCGCTTCCTCAAGGAGCTCTATCTGCCGGTCCACATCCTGCTCCCTGCTGGGCGCAAGGATTTCCAGATCTGCATTATATTCCCTTGCGGCGGTCCTTGTCCCGGAAAGAAGGGAGGTCCAGAAATCATTGGTTCCATCCTCTGTCTTAGGGATATAGATCAAAGACCATTTCTTTTCCTCTCCGCTTTGCCGCAAAAAGGAATTCCAGATTCCTGCTGCTGCCAGTACCAGAAGGAGCGCCGCCAGAGTAATCCATTTTTTATTCTTTTTCATGACTGCCCTCCTGGTTTTTCGGAATCACGATAGTTGCAGTTGTGCCGACTCCCTTCTCACTGCGGTAAGTAATTCCGTAATTCTGCCCATAGTGGAGCTGAAGTCTTTTCTGTACATTGTAAACCCCAACTCCGTTGGAGTGATAATTTACTTTATGGCGTTCAAAGATATGCTTCAGAGTTTCCTCATCCATTCCCACGCCGTTGTCTATGATCTGGATTATCGCGTTTTCCCCCTCTGTATAGCCGTGCACAGTCAGAAGCCCTTTGCTCTCCTTATATTTCAGCCCGTGGTAAATTGCGTTTTCCACAATGGGCTGGAGAACAAGCTTCACAATTTTCACATGACGGATGGAAGGATCCACGTTAATCTCAAATTCCAGCTTATCTTTATACCGCATCTTCTGGATCGTCAGGTAGCTTCTTACATATTCGATCTCATTTCCTATGGAGACAACCTCGTCCTCGTTGCTGATACTCTGCCGGAGAAGGCGGGCCAGAGAAGCCGTCATCAGAACGACCTCCTCATTTTTTTTGCCCTCTGCCATCCAGATAATGGAATCCAGAGTATTATAGAGGAAATGGGGATTGATCTGGGACTGCAGAGCTTTCATCTCACTTTTTCTCTTCAGCTCCTGCTCATGGACGTTCTGCTCCATCAGCTCCTCGATCCTGTGGGTCATCACATTGAAGGATTTCGTTAGACTTCCGATTTCATTTTCGGAAATCACCTCGATATCTGCACCGTGAAAATCTCCCTCCTGCACCCGCGCCATGGAATCCCTCAGCTTCTGGATGGGCAGGGTGATATTCCTTGCAATAATATTGGAAAGGATCAGCGCGACGATCACAAGTCCCACTGCCATGATGAGGTAAATGCTCTGAGCTTTTTCACTTTTTTTCAAAAGCTCCGCCGTATTCATGCAGCCCACTATGGTCCATCCCGTTTTATCCGATCGGGCCATAGTATAGATTTTTTCATCACGGCCGTTTCCCGTTCTTACGGTGTCTGTCTCCGCATTCATAACAAGATCTATATTTTCCGTCTGCAATTCATTGTAAAGCTGCTGCTGCTGCGGATGGTACACAATATTTCCGTTTTCATCCAGGATAAAGATATACCCCCGGGCGCCCATGCTGTTCTGGTCACAGAGCTCGCTGATGGCGCTGTAATTCAGGTCAATAAACACAACGCCGTCATTTTCTCCCTTTCCGGAGAAATTCCGGATTCCCCTGCTCAGAGTGATCACCCAGGAACGTTCTCCCCGAATGACATGCTGAACATGGGAGGAGGTCAGGAAATACTGTGTGTAATCCCCTCTGGCTTTTACAAACCACTGCTGGGTATTCAGATCCAGATCCGGATTCAGGGTCTTGGCGCCTGTATTAAAAAGCACTGCCCCGTTTTCCCGCAGGATCCCGATATTCTTGATGTCGGAACGGCCCTTGAGGATTGTCTCAAACTGTTCCACAAGACGTTCTCTTGGTCCTGCCTTCTCCTCTCCGTCGCTTCCTGTTCCCGGATATTTATCTTCCCTGTATAGAAAATCGTGGGCATCCCCGCTTTCCGAGATCACAGACGCGATATTATCCATGTAGGTAATATAGGAATCAATATTCTGGTTTAACTGGTGAATGATCGTCTGGGTGTACACAATGGAATTCTCAAAGATCGCAGAATTCGTATAGCTTACGGAAACCACGGTTACCACCATTACCGCACAGAGTACCAGCAGGGATACTCCCAGAAAGATATTACTCTGGATACTTTTAAACTTCCTGGAAAATTTCCCCATGAATTTTCCGCCGCTCATCCCCTTTTCTCCCTTGCATATTCCGTCGGTGTTTTCCCTGTCATCTTCTTAAAGGAAATTCCGAAATAGTGAGGATCGGAAAATCCCACCTTCTCCGCGATCTCATAGTTTTTCAGAGTGGTGTTTTCCAAAAGTTCCTTTGCCTTCTCCATCCTTGTGCGGGTGAGAGCCTCCACAAAGGTTTCCCCTGTTATATCCTTAAAGATGGTGCTGAAATAACTGGTACTTATGTTTAAATAAGAACAGATACTGTTAAGGCTCAGCTCTGTGTCCATGTAGTGATTGCGGATGTAGTCCATGGCAAGCGATGCCTGTCTCTGTCCTGCAGAGCTGTTGTAGCAGGTTATATCTTCAAACATTTTGCCGGCATAGGCACGTACCAGATCTGCCGCTGCACGGAAGCTTTTCTGCTCTGTAACTGCCTTCAGGAGTTTTTCTCTTTCTGCGATAATGCCGGAGCTGTCCGACACCATAGACCAGACCGCATTTCCGATCACACGGATCACCTGCTGCAGATATACGCAGGCATAGCTTTTATCCACAAGAGCTCCCCTGATCTCGTTCTCAATCTTATCCAGGATTTCATCCATCTCCTCTTTCTTTCCTGTTTTGATGGCATTTTTTAACTGTTCCAGATAATCCTGGATAGAGATGGACTGATCTGTCTCGTCCTCCTCCATATCGATCAGAAGATTGCCTCCGAGAAGATATCTCTTCTGGATTGCCTTTTCCGCTGTCCTGTGTGAAAAAACAAGTTCTCCCGGACTGCGTACCCAGCTTCCGATTCCCATGGAAACCTCAATTCCGATCACTTCTTTTACTTTGTCCTTGATCTCCTGACAGGCTTCCCGGATAGCTGCAGCACATTCCTTTGACTTACTGCCCATGAAGATCACACAGACTCTGCTGCTTCCTTCCTGATATGCCACTCCTGCCTTTCTGGCATTCACGATTTCATCGCTGACATTATAAAGAACGAAAGCCATCAGGGCGCTTTCCTGGCGTTTCTCCGTATCGATCTGGTAAAGATCTGAGTATAGATCCATGTCAAAAACAGCAACACGGTAGCTGGATGCCTCCATGCTGATTCCCATTTTTTTCAGTTCCTCCAGACTTTCTTTTACATCTCTGCTGCAGTTGACAAGAGCCTCTATGGTCTTGGAACGGATCATATTTGCATTCTTTTTATAGCCCTGGGAATCCCGCATGAGAACCTGCATTTTATTTTTTTCCTTTTTCTGGGCATCTACCTTTTCCTTCATTTTTTCGATGACCTTCGTCAGCTCCATGGCTGTGACCGGCTTGAGCATATATTCGCTTACATTATACTGAATCGCCTTCTTCGCATACTCAAATTCTCCAAAGCCGCTGAAGATCACAATGATGATGTCCGGGTAATTATCGTGGAGAAAATGACTCAGCTCCATTCCATCCATATAGGGCATACAGATATCTGTAAGCACAATATCCACCTCATGCTCCTTCACAAATTCCGCTGCCTGCTGGCCATTTTCACAGTCTCCCACAAGCTCGCAGTCCATTCCCTTCCAGTCAATATTCTCTCTGATGGCATCACGCACCAGGATTTCATCGTCTACAAGTAATATTTTATACATAGAATCCCCCGTACCATGAAATACTTATCATTTTTCATATAATCTGCATAAATAATGGTATCATATTTCGGAGTTTTTTACAATTATTACTGTTGAAATACCAAAAAAATCAGGGCCGGAAAAGATATGCCTGATTTTTCATACAGATCACTGCCTATGTAAACAGTAAAAAATTTCACTTTTCTGAGTAAAATTTTGCCTTGTCAGTTTTCTCGGAATACGTTATCCTATATTATAGAAAATAATGTAAATCAGCAGTACAACTGCTGAAGGAAAGGAGTCAATTATGTTAAAAGGTATTCCGGCAATTTTATCCCCTGAGTTATTAAAGGTTTTATGTGAAATGGGTCACAGCGACCGTCTTGTTATTGCTGACGGAAACTTCCCTGTTGAATCCATGGGAAAAAACTGCATTACTATCCGCTGCGACGGACATGGCGTTCCTGAACTTCTGGATGCGATCCTGAAAGTTTTCCCTCTGGATACTTATGTAGAGCATCCGGTAAACTTAATGGAGGTTATGCCTGGTGACACTGTAGAAACCCCAATCTGGGATACATACAAAGAAATCATTGCAAAGCACGATGACCGCGGCGCTGCTGCTGTAGGCAACATCGAGCGTTTCGCTTTCTACGATGAAGCCAAAACATCCTACTGCATCATCTCCACAGGAGAAAAAGCTCTGTATGCAAATATTATGC
>DXXQ01000182.1 GCA_019416265.1 Clostridiales bacterium
CTATATTATATATCACTTGAGTCGATTCAAAAGCCGGAGCTGGTTAGACGGATTGGTGTATGTGGGAAGGGAGGAAGAAGGATGATTCGTATTGTGATATTGGACAATGAAGAGGCGGTATGTGTGGGAAAAACGCGAGAGGCTCATGTGAGGAATGCGCTCTTTGTGTGCTGGACGAGGAATAAGCCTTGCCTAAGAGGAAGTCAGTGACGGTGTATTGGAGAGCAGGAAATAAAAACAGGAGGATGATGTAAATGAAACACAAATTTATGAAAGTTATGGGTGTTTTGGGGAGTTGTATTTTTTTGACAGCAAGTGTGAATGCAGCAGCTTCTGCCGGGGATATCTGGGAGTATACGAAATCTAAGGAAAAGGGCTCTATTGTATATGAATTCGAGGATATAAATCTGAAGCTTCCCGGAAGCTGGGAAGGGAAGTTCCAACTGAAAGAGGAGGGCGACAGCATCGGATTCTATCATAAAGAATCTCTGGAATTAGGAACTCTGGACGGAGAGGCAGGCTGCGGCGCTTTGTTCTGGCTGAACCGTTGTGATGATTATTCATTTGTGGATACGGAACCTTCTTATTATCTGGTGGGAAGCGGGGAGAATGGTGTTTATTATATAACTTTACCCGGAGATCTGCACGGATACCAGAAAAATGAAGAGGTATTAAAAGAATGGATGGAAATGTCAGATGATGTGATGGAAATCCGTCAGGAAGCTGATTCCGGGAATCCGGGTGCGCCTGTACTGACGAAAACCGCATTGAATTTACGCAGCAAAAATGCTATAGATGGTAAGATTTTAGATGTAATTCCGCCGAAAACCGCAATATGGATTACCGGAAATCTGGAGACCGGCTGGGTACAGGCGGATTACAATGGAAAGAGTGGGTATGTGAAAGCAGATTATCTGAAATTTCCTGATGATATAAGCAGCTATCTTCCGCAGAAGTCGGATGATGATACCCAGAAAATGGAAGATTCTATAGTGATGTATACGATTAACGGAGAAAAAGTGACGATTTTTATGTCTTCTGATGGAAACTGGTATGATGAAAACGGCACTTACTGCGGAACGGATGAGGAAATTCAAGATGGACTTAAGAATGGCGGTATACTGGTTAATGAAAACGGAACGGCTTATTTCTGGGCTTTGCAGGATTCGGCAATATCGGGAGATGATATTCCATTTCAGGGCTCTAGTGGTGCGATTCTGTATGACAGTGATGGTAATGGCGTTCATGTAGAGCAGGCAACCGATGGATACTGGTATGATAAAAATGGTGTTTGCTTTGGATATTGGAAAGATATTGATGACGCAAGTATAACAGGAGAACCGATTACAAATGAAAACGGAGAAGTTTATTATTGGACTACACCAAACGAAGGCGATTCCGGTTCTGATATTCCATATCAAGGCGCGAATGGTGCGATGATGTATGACAGTGACGGTAATAGAGTTTATGTGGAGCAGAAAGCTGATGGATACTGGTACGATGAAAACGGTGTTTGCTTTGGATATTGGAAAGATGTTGATAACGCAAGTATAACAGGAGAACCGATTATAAATGAAAACGGGGAAACCTATTACTGGACTTTACAATAAAATAAATATAGATTACAGCGAGCAGGCGGATACGGAAAGGGAGTATCCGCCTGTTGCTGTTACAAAAAGGAAATATAGCTATGCGAACCGTTCGTGCGCGGCGAATGCGCTCTGCACATTCGTTTTTATTTTGCCAGTTTTATAAAGGTAGCGCTGTTGCAGACACCTGTAACAGAAAGTCCTTTACTCTGCTGGAATTTCTTGACAGCAGCTTCGCATCCTGTACCGAAAGAACCCGGATATTCCACCCCATTTGGATTGAAGCCGTGTGTCAGAAGCAGAATCTGGCAGGCAGTAACCATATACTGGTTTTCTCCTTTTTTTACATAATGGCTGCCTAAAGCTCCCTCTGTCGCCGGACCCCAGATACCGTCCACTGCAAGACCGGCGCCATAGTCCAGGTTCATAGCTTTCTGGAGAACCTTGATTCCGGCTTTCTTTGTAGCAGCGTCTCTGACTCCGGTAATGGAGATTCCGGCGCCTACGAAATTATTGGCTGCTGTCTGACCCTGGCGGACATACTGATTGCCGGAGGTAGTGTCCCCACCGCTGCTGCTGCCGCTGTCAGAGTATCTGAGAACACAATCCCAAGGTCTGTCATAGTAGTTGCTGATAGAAATTTCCTGACCTGTCTGGTCGCCTGGCTTACCGCCTGTGATCCCGCCATTTTCGTTTTTGCGAGCATGAACGATCTGATTATTGCCGATATACATGGCAGTGTGAGACGCTTCGTTCAGTAAGACGTCACCGCGCTTTAAACCTGCGCCGGTATTGAGATTTACACTTGAGCGTACATCGGAGAAGCCGCATCTGAGGAAAACGTTTTTCATATCCCCCGTGTAAGTTGCGCCTTTTGTTTTAACTGGAACTCCGACGGCTTCCCATGCGCTGATAACTGCAGAAGAGCAGTCGTAATCACCTCTTTCGCCCCATCTGTAAACCTGATCGTATCCATGAGAGTTGTCATTTGCAAGATCAATCATCCACTGTGTTGCTTTTTCTGTTTTTGTAGTTGCCATTTTTGTTACCTCCTGATTTTTGTTTTTCATTTTGTTTTGCTCACCGGTGATACATCTTATAAAGAGAAAAAATCAGGAGATTTGTAAACTGAAAAAATAAAAAAATGAAAAAAGTTTTTAGATACTTATAAATAGCACGATTTTGAGAAAAATATTGTGAGTTAGAGATGTTTCGAGGACATTTCACCCTGTTTTGAGGACAATAAACGAAAATTACATGAAAAATGCTATACTCAGTCCAGATGAGAGCTGCTGTAAATAGAAACAATTTCAGCAATATATTGGGAATGCCGTTCACCCATTCTTTCCATAATAGAAACCACTTTCTGAATTTCAGGAGTTAGGATTTGCGTATTTGGAGAAAAATAGTCGAAAAGGAGGTAATCAAGGCCAATGTCCAGTTCTGTACAAAGTGACAATAATGTGTCAATAGTGGCAGAAACACGGTCGTTCTCAATTCGGCCTATTTCAGGAGCTGATACATTGCTTAATTCAGCTAGCTGTGATTGGGTTAAATGTTTATCTTTTCTTGCCTGACGCAGACGAGTGCCAATGGTATTTTTCATTTGTTGTATTCCTTTCGTATTCTTATATTTTAACAATTATTTTATGAGAATTAAACTCTATTCATGATGAGCACGTAATCAAAAATGATGAATAATAAAGAAAGAGACGTGGAAAGAGAAAAAGGGTAGTCCATTTAAAGAAAGTTATGATATTATGTGTAATTGCAGAGGATTTAAAAACGGAAATTTTATCCAGACGAAATTCTACGATATCGAATAGGAAAAGATGACATTATGAAAAAGAACGGTATCATTATCGCAATCATAGAAATATACAGACAGAAGGGAGGCTGTGAAGACATATGAACTGGTGACGAATAAGCGGGAAAGCTTTTTATATGTAAAAAATTTAAATATTATACGTTTGAGGAGGAATAAAAGAGTGATTAGAATTGCCATTGTAGATGACGAGGAAATGTATCTGGAAAAGGAAAAGAAAATTACGGAAGCGTATTTTTCGGAAAAGCAGGTTCCTTATACGATAGAAACCTATCAGAATGTGGAATGGTTTCTTTATGGATTAAAGGAGGAGGCTTTTGATCTGTATATTCTGGATGTGGAGATGCCGGGGAAAAATGGCATACAGGCTGCGAAGGAAATACGCAAGCTTTATCCGGACCCTGTTATTATCTTTATTACCAATTATATCGATTATGCAGTGGATGCCTATGAGGTGAACACTTACCGTTATATTCCCAAGATGGTACTTGAGAAGAAGCTTCCGGAATCCTATGATTCACTCCTTCCAGAACTTCTGGAAAAGGAAGAGCGCTATTATGTGATCGAAAAAAGAGGAGGAGTCGAAAAAATTGCTTACTCGGACATTTTCTATATCAAAAAAGAGGGGAAGAATACCGTGTTTGTCCACAAAAGAGGAGAAAGCAAACTGAGAATTTCTCTTGTTACAGTTCTGGATGAATTAAATTCAGGAGAATTTTATCAGATAGACAAGGGATGTATCGCGAATCTTCGCCATGTAATGAAAATGAAGGGATATGATTTATATATGCGTGATGGAATGATCCTGCCTATTGGTGAAGCGAGGTTTCAGGGCTTAAAACGTGCCATTCTGGAATATTGGGGGTGAAGACGTGCTACAGATTTTGTATGGATTGGCTTCATTTCTGGAAACCGGGATTGGGATATGGGCATTTGCCCAGGCAGTTCCCAGAAGACAAGTAATGAAAAAAAGACATACATGCAGTGAAATCGTATTATTGTCGTTCATTATTTCAGGGGCTTATACATTTCCGACAGCTTTCTGGGAATTTAAAAATGAAAACCTATATGCAAAATTGATAATGGGATTGTATTGCATTGCATTGTGTGCATTATTTCTAAATAAATGGATTAAAAATCGATTCGGAAAAATAGAATCAAATGCTGTTATTTTTATTTTATTCTACGGAATGGTGGTTTGGCTTGGATGCCAGTATTGGGCTGGATTTCTATCGGAATTAGCGATAATATTAGGAAATGCTTTGCCTGTGTTTTACCTGTTTGCTTTTTATGAGTGCAGCTTTTTACAGGCATATTTATGGGAGTTCCTTTATCTTACCAACTTGGGGCTACTGAAAGGATGCTATATTGTGTGTGTTGGTATTCTTGATAATAAGCGTTTTGAAGAATTTTTTTACCTGCCCAGAACGAAAACTTTCAGTGA
The DNA here is from genome assembly GCA_019416265.1 of Clostridiales bacterium. Lineage (GTDB taxonomy): Bacteria > Bacillota > Clostridia > Lachnospirales > Lachnospiraceae > Blautia_A. The sequence continues at coordinate 4,859 of DXXQ01000182.1, forward strand.
GGCTGTATATTTGGTGCTCATACCATTGCTCTTATTAATTTTCTTTAGACATATATCAGTGGAGCGTTTTATGCAGAAAATCTTGAATCAATATAAGAAAAGCTTCTTGCTGGTGGCAGTTATTGAATTTATAGCTTTGGACAGACTGATGAATAATGGAATAGGGGAAATCCGGGATAAGAATTTTATCGGAACATTAATTGCAGTAGCGGCAATGATAGTTATCTTGTTAATACTGTATATTAGGTCTTTGAATAAAACCATAGATACAGAAAAGCGGCTTCTTGAGGTTCGAAATGAAACGGTTGGACAACAATATAGTGAATTAAATGAAGCCTATGAGAAATATAGATGTCTGGTCCATGACGAAAAACATATGATTCTGTATCTGCAGGAATGTATCCAGAACGAAAATTTTCACGAAGCTGCAGCGTTTCTTAATAGTTATCAGAGAAACTTTGTGAAAGAGAAACAGTGTTCCTGGACAGGGATTCCAACGCTGGATTTTATGTTGAATATTAAGAAAAGAAAAATGGATGAACTGCAGATTAAGTTTGAACTGAACTGTAAAATTGAGGATATACCCATGGAGGAGGCGGACTTTATTGTAGTGCTTGGAAATCTATTTGACAATGCAATTGAAGCAACTGCGAAATGTGAGGCTTCTGAGAGGAAAATTGACTTATTCATGCAGAACGTCAATGAAATGTTTGTCCTGAAAATGAAAAACAGCAGTATATCCAGACCGAAAGTAAAGAATGAGCGGTTTGTTACGGATAAAAAGGAAAAGGATAAACATGGATGGGGAATCGAAAGTGTAAGACACATTGTAGATAAGTACAAGGGCTCTGTCATGTTTCAATACGATGCGGATGAATTTGAAGCATCCATTATTATCAATGAATAAATTACATAGGCTCTCGGAATCTTGAGCCTTCCGACTAAGATTCACCGGTCGGATGAACCATGACAAGTAAATATTATCCAGAATGGATATGACAAGTAATAAATGATGAAAAAATGGCACACTTTTATAGACCTTGTGCCCGACAT
>DXXQ01000183.1 GCA_019416265.1 Clostridiales bacterium
ATGTTAAAGAATCCAGATACTCTTTTCTTGTCATCCGTTTTTTCTCCGGGCTTTCTGTATGATTTGTTTCCGGTTCTGCTGCACTGCTTTCTTTTGGCCGTCTCTCTTTTTCCGGTTTCTTTTCGGTCTGAGATACCGGCATATATTCCGGGTGGTTTTCGATATGATCTTGTCCAGGGACCTGCTCTTCCTGATCTGCTTCTTTCTGCCCCGGTTCCTCTCGCTTTGGTTCTGGTTCAGGTGTCGGTTTTTCTTCTGTTTTAACTTCCAGCTGTTTCGGCTCCTCGTTTTGCGCCGGCGCAATTTTCGGCTCTCCTTTTACTTCCGGAGTTCTTACCTCTCTGAAATAATTCTCCCAGGTTCTTTCCCCTGCTGCCGCATCCGCGAAAATGTCCTGAGTTACGGTGAAGAATTCTTCCCAGGTCATATCCCTTGGCTGCTGTCCGAACTCTTTAATCTTGATCCCCTTCTCCTGGCTGTACATCATCAGGAAAATGATTCCTTTCCTGTAGCTGAGGTTTCCGGATGGGTTTATGATCTCTATCATCTCTTTTATGTTCCCTGTCTGATATGCCTCGCTTCCGTACAGTGTGTTCAGGATTTCTTTCTTTTCGCGGAAAAACTCCCGGATTGTCTCCGTTACCCTGTCCTCTTTTGGTTCTTCTTTCCAGTTCATGAGGTTTTCCGGATTGTTTTCGTTTTCTTTGTTGAATCGCTGCAGTTCCCGGATATCCTCCCTCTTTGCTTCCGGCAGGATCATCTCCCGGTCTTCCTGCGTGAGCTGAAGCATTTCGGTGAGCTGGGCAAACTTGAAGTCTTTGTATCTCTCCTGCAGTTCCGGAGTATCTCCTTCTACCGAATATTTCTCATATACGTTCATAAACCGGCTTACTCCGCTTGGGGACATATCATATTCCACACGTGCAAACTCCGCGATGCTCTTGTAGCCATCCAACTCATATGCACGGGAGTTGTTTATCCTCGTGAGCTGCCAACCAATACGGACGAAGCTCTTTACGATCCCCCCAATGTTCTCTTTGATCTCATTTTTGCACTGGATATAATCATCCAGCGTCATCTGTACATACTCCATAGCTTCTCCTCTCCTTATACCGCTATCTTCAAATGTTTCCTGTTCAGGTTTTCTATGTATCCTGTGAGCCATGCTTCTATACGCTCTCTGTCTGGTTTTTTATCGTATTCTCCATACCACTGCTGTATCTGGCTGTTCTGGATCTCTACGGTAATGTAAGGGACATCCGGATCCTCCTGGGCGCGCAGCATCAGAATGTAGCTGTCTCCCCTGTTATGTTTGCTGAGATAGTTGTCTCCTCCTACGCAGTGATGCAGAAGACGTCCTTCCATCACGATCTCCGCTGCGGATTTTGCCGGTCTGATGCACAAGCCATCGCGCTCATAAGCATATGCTTTGGCAAGCCTTTTATAGTTTTTTTCTATCTCCGGATATTTTGCACCCGCTTCCCGTAACCGAATATCCAGCTTATGATCGTTACATTCCAGGACCATTTTTCCATGTGCAGCGTCCAGATTTTTCGGGTATGCATAAATGGAATTGTTCAGATCATAACCCAGCACTTCCCTCATCCGGATATAATCGAGATATGTCACGGTCACATGTCTCAGCTCCTGCATGGCAGTCGTACACTGCTCCGCATCCTCTATACTGCATCTGGCATATTTTTCTAACCGGTTCAATAATTTTCGCAGGCTCATGTACCGCAGTGCGATACGCAGGTTTCCTGGATCTGGAGAGACCAGGAAAAGACTGCGCAGTTTTTCTTCCTTCCAGTTGTTTCCGGTTTCTTTTTCCAGTCTCAGGATGTTCCAAAGCTCACGGGAACCTTTTTCTTTCGCCAGCAGCCGGATCCTGCTTTTGTAGATCCCAAGCATTTCCGCCGGGGAACCGGCATTTTCCAGTAGCTCTGTCGGATAGCCCTTTACGATCCGCTCCACGATCTCTGTCATGTTCAATTTTACAAGCATTTCCAAACACGGATGCGCCATATATGCCTTCAGGTATCTTGCCACAAACACCTTGTTCGCCCCTGCATATTCTTGAAGGGCACTGTACTTTAATACGGTATCTGCAAGCTCTTTTTCTGTGCCTGGGTAAAGTCTTCCCTCTTCAAGGCTCACGTTACCGAATCCTCCTATGTTACGTGGTACCCATTCAACTTTCCCCGTTATTGGAGAATACAGAACATAGTCTTTTTGTATCCGTTTCTTTTTCGGTTCAAAAAACCATCTGGAGATCTCTGTTGCAGAATATTGTGCTGCTTCATCCAGTCTCATGTATTTCTCTATCTGGAAATAGCGGACAACAGCCCCCTCTTTCCCAAACTTCTGGACAACATAGCAATTATCACTTATCCCGTATACCCCTTTCATCCGTCCTTCCTGTTCCAGCACGCCGCCCCGTCCGCAGTGCGGACATATCTTCCAGTCATTTTTTTTGGGTACCGGCTCAATATGTTTAAACTGGTCTTCATAACAGTCGCTTATTTTCGTAATGGACTCCCAGGATCTTCCGCACTCCATGCAGCAAAACCTTGCTTTATTCCCCTTTCGTTTGTAGCTTATGACGCTCTTTCTCAGTAGGCCCTTGTACCAGTCCTCGAAACCTGCCGGGGGTTCCGGCATCTGTTCGATTCTTTCCTGTAGTTCTTCCTGTTTTCTTTTCTCCCGTCGGCATTGGCGTTTGAAATAGATATCATCTTCCAGGCGGCCTATGTGGTCGCTCCATGCCGTGTACCGTGATGCCTCTCTTCCTGAAAATCTCTCAATGATCTCCTGTGAGGTTTTTGATATTGCCGTTTCTTTTTCTTTTCCTCCATACAGCAGTGTGCTTGTATAATAATCGTGCCGCAGTTTTGCGCTGCTCCAATTTCCCTGCCCCGGTCTGAACATAGCCCAGTCAGATTTTGTATATACCGCCCGGAGCACCGGGATGCGCAGTTCCGGTCTTTTATAAAATTCCAGAAATAAATGCTCTTCCCCGCCAACTTCGTGTACTGCTGCCACAGCCGTATAAGGTTTATCCCTCTTTCTTGCAGTCAGATATGGGATCTCCGCGATCGCTTTCTTTTTCATGTCACGCCTCCAGGTAATAGTCTCTGATGATCTTCTTAGCTGTCCCCATTCCCGGTACACCGAAATCCACTCTGGACGCGCTGATCTTCGCAGCTTTTACGATTTCTTTGTCCACACTGACACGATTTTTAAACGCGTGCTTTAAAAGTTCAGCCAGACATCCTTTCAGGTTTTTCCCTTTCTTTCTGACCTGACGAGCCACCATTTCATTTTCCACGCAAAGTCCTTTTATGTATTCCACCCAGTCTTTCATCAGTTCTTTGGGATTCAGCTCTGTACATTCCATTTCCAATTTTCCAAGTGCTGCCATTTCCGGATCACAGATTTCTGCCACTTCCCTATTCAGGAACATCTCTGCAATCTCTTTTGGTATCCCGTTCTCCTTTGCTAAAAGGAATATATTATTTACATCCCCTTCTTCAAGCAGGTTCTTAGCAAGTTCATTAATCTCCTCACAGCTGTCCATTTCTCCAAATCTTTCAAACATTGTATTCTCCTCCTTATCTGTTCTAGGCCGCGGACATTTTTTCTTTGGGCGCTGCCCCTGTTTGTCCGGTTTTATTTTCCAAAACCGCATACATTATCCACTTTTTGTCTGCGTTTTCTCTTGTTTATCCCCTGTAAGGCCTTGTTCTGCCCCGGTATGTTATGTCTTCGCTGTTTTTATGGTTTTTCCGCACCTAAAATGCCGCAAAGCCGCATTCTGCCCCAGCAGGACGCATTTATTTATATATTTCCATGCATTCATCTCTGAATCGGACAGCATGTGATTTCAGCAGTTCTTCGGTCTGTTTCCAGAGGTCTGCATTTTTGAGTTCTTTTTTTCCGCAGCGCACCCAGCCATTGGCTTTCCATTCCTGCAGCCGCGGATATCCCTCTAAAAGGTATTTATTGTCTGTATGTATTGTCAAAAGGGATGGCTGGCGCATCCTTTCCAGGGCATCTGTCAGACATTCCAGGGCAGTCCGGCAGCCCGTTGTATCTCTGATCTCCTTTTCTCCTGAAATTGTCTGGCCCTGGCAGCAAAGAAAGTATTTGTAATGTCCCTTTTTGATTTTTCCCCACCCTCGTGGGTACAGGATGAGAAAAACATGCACCTCTTTCATCTTCAAATCCTCCTGTCCAGTTTGATCATGGTGTAATGGCGATAGGCAAAGCCTGTTATAGGATTAATCCCCATCTTCACCGAGTCCGGGTCTATGTAATACCCTTTTTTCGCTATCGGGTATATCCCCTGCCCCTGTTTATCTATGAGGCTGCGTCTTTTTACTTCTTTTTCCTGCGGGTCCTTCCGGATCAGGTTCCTGGATGGATGATAGCGGCTTATCTTCTCCGGCTCCCATTCTTCCAGGGGCTTTGCGATATATTCCGCCAGCTCCTGATAGCTTCCGGATTCCTGAAGGTGTCGGAAATTGATGTGCCCTTTCTTCCACAGTTCCGAGAAAATGGTATCTGTTCCTGTATTCTCTGCGGAAAACCGGTTCACCAGGATATGTATGTGAGGACCTCCCCTTTTTCCTATGGCAAGACGATAAATATATTTCAGCTCCTGGCCGTATTTTTTATATCGGCGTCGGACCTTCGTGAGCAGGTTCTGGATATCTTTTGCCATCTGCCCCCAGGTGGGGCGGTCTCCTTTTCTGTATGTGATCGTCATCCAGTAATCGTATGGTTTCCAGTTCCACTTGATCAGGCGGCGGAGGTCTCTCTCCCGTTTCCATTGATTCTGTCTCTGGATCACTTCCGGAGAGGGCTTTTCCCGTTTCTCTCTTTTCTGCCCCTTTGCCCCGTATCTTCCGGTATGCTTTTCTTCCACCTCTATGGTGTCTCCGAAATCCCACCATTGTCTTATGTATGCCCATCTCATATAGCACCTCTGTATGTAAGTCTAATACTCCTAATCGAGCTTTTAAGAGACTGTATGTCCCGAAAAAGTTAAAAATAAAAACAGGGGTTTCCTGCCTTTTCTATTGACTTTTCGCCGCCCGGATGCTATAGTTTGCTTAGGTTAATATTCCGAACGGCGAAAGCCCTGCTCATGTACTGCTAATACATGAGCTTTTTTCATATAATGATATAATCGCCTCCGTAGAGGCCTTTCTTTTCTTCTGCTATCGTCTGCGCGCTGTCCCTGCTTCCGTAATGGCTTGCAAGAGTTCCATCTGTAAAACGGATGATCCAGATTGTATCCTTTTCTGATGTGCTCATTCCTGCTCCTTTGTTTTCTTTTCCGGAAGCTTCAGGCCTGTAATGCAACAGATGTCTTCCAGTGTCACATCACCTTTTCTCTGATCAATAAAAATCTGCGCGGCTCTGATGCGTCCTTTGTGCTCAAAAAGTTCTGTAAGTTCTTCCATGTTCATTTCCATGATGTCTTGTTTCTCCTTTCTCTGTAACCAGCAGCGCCATAAATGCCATGGCCCCGATGGCAAGTGCTCCTGTAATCTGTTCTGCTGTGCCATCCCATCTCCAGAATGGCAAATATGTAGCAAGCCCGCCGATGATTGTGGATATAACTATATTGCGTTTCATAGCTTCCATTCCCCCTTTGTCCAATAAGTTCCTTCGCTGTCCTGATATAACTCCCAGTCACAGCAGATCAGGGATAACGTCCCGATGTGTTCCATGCCATCCGTTTTCTGATACGGTGCCAGTTGCAGCGCCTGTCTGTGGATATTCAAAAGATCTTTTAGTGTCATAATGCTTCCCTCCCTCAGCTTGCGTTTTTCTTTTCATAATGCATGCTTTCCAGCGCTGCATCTACGCTCCTCTGTACTGCCGCTTTTATCTCCTCTGGCGACAATTCTTCTTCGGAGTAATAAACTCCATTGATGCGAACTTTTGTAACAAATTCAATTTTCTGTTTCATACGCTCACCTCACTATCATGTTATGTGATGGCTTATGTCCCGGTTACTTTTTTCATTCCAGCAGCCCGTCCATTACCTTTGTTTTGTTCTTGTATGTTCGGTTCTGCGTCCGTTTCTCAGCTTTTCGTACAGTCCCCAGGAGCTGTTCCAGAGTGTTGATCACCTTCTTGTTCTCATGTGCCCACACGCAGATCGGATACGTGATCTCCTTTGTGTTTTTCGCTCTCCTTCGGCGCTTCCTGGTCTCTGCAAGAGTAAAGCCCTGGCAGATGTAATCGTACTGGCTGTTTTCATTCAGCTCAATGTTATATAAGATGTCCTGCGTCCGGCTGTCCATCTCGATTTCTTCCAGCGCGGCCAAGCGGTTCCTTTCCTCACAGTCACGCAGGAAGTTCAGAAAGCTTTCAATCTGATTGCTGTATATGTCCATTGATTTCACCCCTTTTCTGCTATCTTTTGTCGAACGCTTTTAATTGACTTTCTGTTGTTTCCCTCCTATTCTGTAAGTACAGACCCTTGCAGAAGTCTAGTAATTAGGAAAGGAGGGTATACATATGACTTTGACATCAGATACAGCAAAAGCTTTTAAGACTCTTTTTTGTGAATATAAAAGTCTTCGCAAAAAAGGTTTTACCAAAGAAGATTCTCGTAAGTTCACACGAGCATCCATTTACGAAATTCCTGCGTTTTCTGACTGGCTTCATCCAGATATAGATTGCGCACTTGATGAATTAAGGAAATCTGGCTGCATAAAATGTGATATTACAGGAAAAATCACAATATCTGATGAGGGCATAAAATACATGGAAGCTCAACCCAAAGAGTTTTTTAAGGAATTATCCCATTTATTTGACTTAGCTTCATTGTTTGTATGATCCCGATGACCCTTGGCGTCAAAACCAAGGGTCATTTGTCTCGTATGATTCCTCAGTTTTTTTATTGCCATCCGTATCATATGTCGAAAAAGTTACCGTTGTATCAATCTCCACTCTCACTTTGAATCCATCATTTTTACAATGAATGGAGAATCCTGTGCATCCGTCTCCGAAATCTTCTCCATTGATCCGGAAAATCTTCTTTTCTGCATCTACTTCGATGGTTTTGAGTTCATGTGGTGTAAAAAGTTTTTCTTTGTTCTGCATTTCTCTTACCTCCTGCTCCATCTTTTCGGTTTAACCGAAATCTAAGGGTAAAAAAATAATACGGTCATACGGTATTCCATAAACTTTTTCTATATTGCGAAGCACCGGAATATCTGGATAACTCTTTCCCCTTTCATAATTTCCTAAGGTATCCGTGCTTACTCCAATTAATTTTGCAGCATATTCCTGTGTCATTCCTTTTATTTCTCTTGCCATCTTTAATGTCATTCTAGTGTCTTTTAAAACTTTTTTATCTTCCATCTTTTTCACCTCCTCGCTGTAAATATATATTACTTCGGTTAAACCGAAATGTCAATGGTTTTTCCGAATTTTTTATGTTTTTATTGATTTTTTTTCGGAATTACCGTATAATGCAATCATAGGAGGTGGGCGAATGAGCAACTTAGGAAATAAAGAAATAATGGCCAATAATATCCGCCATTATATGAATATAAACAACGTTACTCAAACTGAATTATGCAATACTCTTGGTTTCAAGATGCCTACATTTTCAGACTGGGTAAACGCAAAAACTTATCCTCGTATTGATAAAATAGAACTTATGGCAAATTATTTCGGAATTTCAAAATCCGATTTGGTTGAGGAACGTTCAAAAAAATTAACGTATTCCAAGGGCACAGTAATTAATGTCCTTGGTCGCGTTGCTGCTGGAATCCCCATTGATGCCATAGAAGAGATTATAGATACAGAAGAAATCACAGAGGAATTGGCTAAAACAGGAAAATTCTTTGGTTTGCAAATTAAAGGAGATTCCATGACTCCCGGAATTTGCAACGGTGATATTGTAATTGTTCGCCAGCAAGACGATGCTGAATCCGGCGACATTGTAATCGCCACAATCAACGGAGATGAAGCTACCTGCAAGCGTTTACGAAAATATGCAGAGGGGATTGAATTAATCTCCAACAATCCAAGTTACAAGCCTTTTGAGTTTAGTAATAAAGAAATCAAAGAAAAACCTGTTCGTATAATCGGAAAGGTTGTTGAGTTAAGGAGAAAATTTTAAACCAAGAGCGATAAATAATATTTTTGATCATTCAAACGAGGAGATTATCGATATGCTATTTGATAAATTACTGAATGCTCTAAAGCTCAAAGAACCAGAAGACAATAATTGCAATATTTCAACAACAGCTGATACACCTTTGCAAGAAAGTGGTATTCCTATCTCAACGGATGCAATAGATTCTTCACCAGAAGATGAAGTGGATAATGTAGAAGAAACTGTACCTGTATCAGTTTTACAATCTCAGGTTTCCTTAAACATTCCGGTTCAAGCAGCACACACAGAAAATATAGCTTCGGATATTGCTGAACAAATGCCTCCGTTATCTAACAATAACTTGGAATGCGAGTCGTCGATGCAACCCGAAAATGATTCCGAACCACAATCAGATGTCTTAAATAATGTTGATTGTGTATGTGAAACTCAACCTATTGAATATCATTCAAATCGTTTCATGATTAATGGCGTGCACTTATTTTTTATAGATATTGCACGTGAAATTGTTTTAGCACAAAAAATTAATACCATTCCACTGATGAGGGAGTATTCTCTTTCTGAAAAAGACCTCAAGGGCATCATCGATGAAATAAAAATAGCCGGCATTATTGACGAAAATAATGCTGTCCGATTATCTTCGGAAGAATTAGAATATTTCATAGATATTTATGAGCCGGGACTTTTTGATTGTCAACATACACTTTTTAACAAAGATATTTTTATGTGCATTGGTGAAATAATTTTTTCTGACGGATTCGAATCGGTTTATGATTCTTTACGTCCAGACGAATTAATAGATTATTTGAATATAATGGAACATTTAGGAATAATTGAATATGATTCTACTCTGAATACTTATGAAATTACCTGCACAAAAGCAGAATTTGACCATATATGCGCTCAAATTCCTGCACCTATTTTTGATGACTATTGTGATTTCGACGCTCTTTCAGGACTGGAATTTGAAAAATATTGTGCCGAGCTCTTATCTCTAAATGGTTTTCAGAATGTTAATTTAACAAAAGCCAGCGGAGATCATGGTATTGATATTTTGGCCGAAAAGCATGGTATCACTTATGCAATTCAATGCAAGTGTTGTTCAAATACTGTCGGGAATGCAGCTGTCCAACAAGCATTATCCGGAAAGCAAATTTATAATTGTGATATTGCTGTAGTTTTAACCAATAGATTATTCACTCCTCAAGCTAAAGAAGAGGCGAATATTCTTGGAGTGAAACTCTGGGATAGATATATTCTCAAAGAATTATGCGATAGAAAATTTCCCAATTAATATATTGAATCCCAAGACTGAGCTACACCGTGACAATATAATATACTTACCCGGGGAGCCGGGGGACGTGCTCTCACCCATTCCGAGACCTTACGGAAGGCGGTGATTATTATGAGTACATATGAAGAATTAAGCTTAATCGTAAGCGTTGCTTTATTGATTGTAGCCATTCTGAATCTTACGCATAAGAAATAGCCGTCCTGCTCTCTGGTAAAGGTTAGGACGGCCATATCTTATGGTTGAATATTAACTTTCGCCGGGACGGGTGAAGTGCAGTCACCTTCCGGCTCCCTTGTTAAGTATATTATATGTCAAGAATAACTATTTGTCAAATTGAAAAACCGCCCCTGTGCTACCAACACAGGAACGGCTTTAACATATATCCGAAGATATACTCTCTTTAGCAAAGTTATTGTATCATCTTCGGAACAGTTAATCAATCAGAACATTTATTCTGGATTGGCTGTTATTTTTATACTCAAAAATAGAAAGGAAGATGATTTTATGGCAACAGCAAAGAAACTTCCATCGGGTTCCTGGCGTGTACAGGTCTTTTCTCATTATGAATATATCCAGAAACCAGACGGTACCACCACCAAAAAGCGTGTATATGAATCCTTCACTTGCGACGATCCATCACCCAGAGGACGGCGCAAGGCAGAACAAATGGCTGCAGAGTATGCTGTAAACAAAGAACGAATCACAAAAATTGATTATACGTTTGAAGAAGCTCTGCAAAAATATCTCGAATCCAAATCGAATGTACTTTCGCCTACTACAATGCGTGGATACGAGACACTTGTCCGAAATGCTTACCCCGAGCTTCTGCATATTCGCATCCAGAAGCTGACCTCGCAGGATATTCAAAACTGGGCCAACCGGTATTCTCTTGATCACTCCCCGAAGTCTGTAGCGAACGCACATGGACTTATTTCAGCAGTTTTAAGTGTCTATGAACCATCTTTAAGGTTAAACACAAAACTGCCAGAAAAACGTAAAATAGAGCGTTATGTACCATCCGATAATGATATCCAAAAGCTTCTGGAAGCCATTAAAGGATCTGAAATGGAAAAAGCAGTTCTTTTAGCTGCATTTGGCACACTACGCCGCGGTGAAATATGTGCGCTTACAGACGCAGATATAAACGGAAATACCATTACAATCAGCAAAGCGAAGGTAAGGTCCAATAAAGGCGGAATGGTTACTAAGACACCAAAAACATTCTCAAGTAACCGATCTGTTGAGTATCCGCATTTTGTGATTGAGAAATTCAAAGGGATTCACGGCCAGCTTGTGAAAATGCATCCGGAGGACATATCCAAGAATTTCGGAAAGATTTTGAAACAGATTGGTCTTCCGCATTTTCGCTTTCACGATCTGCGCCACTACTCCGCTTCCATTATGCACGCGATAGGGATTCCGGATCAGTATATTATGGCAAGGGGTGGATGGAAAACCGACACTGTTTTAAAAACTGTGTATAGAAATGTTATTAACGAAGAACAAAAAAAGTTTACGTCACAAATCAATGCTCATTTCGAAACTATGCAACACGAAATGCAACACGAAATAGAAAAAGTGCCGTAAACACGGCACTTTTTAAGTGGACCTGGCGGGAATTGAACCCGCGTCCGAAAGCCTATCCCTTGAGGCATCTCCCATCACAGTCGCTGTTTTGACATTCCCTCCGTGACACGCCCACCGACAGGCTTGTCACTTCAGTAGCTTCATAAATACATCTGCCGGGGCAAAGCTTACCCGACAAGGTTTCTCACATAGTCGACGCCAGGATCCTAATGTGTGAGTGCACTAGGGCTGACGAGCAGCAATTAGGCTGCTAACGCTAACTTTTCGTCTGCGTTTATATTTAGGTTCCCGGTTGGTACGCAGTCCAGGAGTCTGCGGATGGCTTCCCCAACTTCAAAGCCCCCGTCGAAACCAGTACAAGCCCTGATACCGCTGGAAGCTCTGCAGTCAGACAGCGAAATCCGGTAGAAACACGGAATCCGAAGTACAGCAATGCAGTTCTACACAGTGGAACGACTAACTCTCCGGTGTCCATACCGGAGCTGGCTGGCAGACGTTTTGCTCTGTTTTCTTATTATAGGCAGAGAAGAAACATCTGTCAAGGTCTTTTTTCATTAGTCTGTTTCAGACTAAAATCATGTAGTCCATTTCGGGCTAGAATATAATTTTCCCAGAGAGGGATCGACACAATTCCGGTGGTCTCCACACCTGGACAAACGCCCTCTGCTGCAGCGAACTGTTATTGTTTTTTACAGAAAGGGAGGGTTTCTATCATGACCTACTACAGAATCCGCGAACTGCGGGAAGATAAAGATCTGACTCAGACTTACATAGCCCGCTACCTCAATGTAACTCAGAAAACCTATTCCAGATATGAAACCGGCGAACACGAAATCCCACTGGGAACCCTGTGCAGAATTGCAGATTTTCACAATGTCAGCACAGACTTCCTCCTGAACAGAACCGACACGAAAATCCCCTATCCGGCAAAACCGCAAAAGAAATCCCGCTGATCCACTGCACAGAAAAAGCGCCGGGAAGCTTCCCGGCGCCATCTTTTTCTCTGAAATTTCTTATTCAATCGGCTCGAAATCTGCAGCCCCGTGCTTGCAGAGCGGGCATACGATATCATCCGGAAGAGTCTCTCCCTCATAAACCCATCCGCAGACTTTACATACGAAGCCTTTTTTGCCCTCTGTCTGAGGTTTCGGTTTTACGTTGCTGTGATAGTAGTTGTATGTCATGGTCTCTCTGTCATTCATAACACGAGCCTCTGTAACTGTACAGATGAACATACCGTGGGTATCAAGATCTACATACTGCTCTACTTTCAGGGACATAAATGCATTGATATATTTCGGAAGGAATACAAGTCCGTTATCGGAGCGAAGTGTCTCCATTCCCACAAATTTATCTGCTGTACGTCCGCTCTGGAAACCAAATCTCTGGAAGATCTCAAATGGAGCGTCTACAGAGAGGCAGTTTACATTCATAACACCAGTATTTTTGATCACATGGTGAGAGTAGTTTGCTTTGTTAATATTCACAGCAATACGGTTCGGATTATCAGTAAGCTGAGTTACTGTGTTTACAATAAGACCGTTATCCTTTGTTCCATCGTTAGAGGTTACTACATATAAACCGTATCCGATTTTAAAGAGAGCTGTCATATCGTTTTTGTTTGCTTTTTCCGGAGACTGTGCAACATACTCCTTGCAAAGCTCATCCGCCATAGCTTCCAGCTGATCCATGTTCTCGCTGCTTAAGGAGGACATAATCTTAACATTGTTGTTCAGCCAGCTGATTTTTTTGGATTTTTCAAACATTTCGCACATAATCTTGCCGGCAAGAGGCGCCCAGGAGCCGTTCTCAATAAGACCGATGGTACGGTTCTGGAAATTACGCTCTGTCAGATGCTCGATAAATGTCTTCATAAACGGATAGATATCTGCATTGTAGGTTGTGGTTGCAAGAACCAGCTTGCCGTAGCAGAATGCATCTGCAACTGCCTGGGACATATCCGTACGGGCAAGGTCATGGACGATAACCTTCGGGCAGCCTTTTTCTCTCAGCTTGTTTGCAAGGACTTCCACTGCTTTTTTCGTATGTCCGTATACGGAAGTATAAGCGATCACAACACCTTCTTTTTCTACTGCGTAAGAAGACCATGTGTTGTATTTGTCAAGGTAATAGCCCAGATTCTCTGTAAGAACCGGTCCGTGAAGAGGACAGATGATCTGAATATCCAGTGTTGCAGCTGCTTTCAGAAGTCTCTGTACCTGTGCGCCGTATTTTCCTACGATGCCGATGAAGTAACGGCGGGACTCATCTTCCCAGTCTTCTTCCACATCAAGGGCTCCGAATTTACCGAAACCGTCTGCTGAGAACAGAACTTTATCTGTGCTGTCGTAAGTAACCATAACCTCTGGCCAGTGCACCATCGGGGCAAAAACAAAATTCAGAACATGTTTTCCAAGAGACAGGCTTCCGCCATTCTCTACTTCCACTTTCTTTCCTTCCAGATCAAGATCACGGAAGAAATTCTGCATCATAACGAAGGTCTTCGCATTTGCTACAATCTTTGTATCCGGATAAACCTTGGAAAAATTATAGATATTTGCAGCATGGTCAGGCTCCATGTGCTGTACAACAAGATAATCCGGTTTCGCACCGTTTAAAGCCTTCTCTAAATTGTCCAGCCACTCATGGGTAAATCTGGCATCAACTGTATCCATAACTGCGATTTTTTCATCCATAATCACATAAGAGTTGTAAGCCATGCCGTTCGGCACTACATACTGACCTTCAAAAAGGTCAACATCATGATCATTCACACCTACGTAAAGAATGTCGTTTGTAATTTTCATTGCATTTGCCCTCTCTTTTATATAATATTTTTTACACATGCATTCTCTAAATCATTCCTGACTATTTTAATCCATTTTCCAGAAAATAGCAAGTGTTTTTTTATTCCCCAAATTCCTGTGCGCACTTCTTCAGCATTTCACGGATCGGAAGGTGGTACGGGCAGCGTGTTTCACACTCTCCGCACTCCACACAGGCAGACGCCTTCACTGCCAGAGAAGCATAACGGTCCCTCGCCCATTCTCCCAGGTCATATCTCTCCAGATAGCCTGCAAAAAGAAATACGCTCGGAATGTTGATCCCCACTGTACAGGGAGCACAGTAATTGCAGCGGCGGCAGAAATTTGAACCAAGCTGTTCCCGGATTTTCTCCACAGCCTTCTTCTCCTCTTCTGATAAAGGAGCTTTGTCAAGGCAGGCTTTCAGGTTCTGCTCCAGCTCCTTCTCCTCTGCCATTCCCGGGATCACCACAGTTACATTCTCATTTGCACAAATATAACGCAGGGCCAGAGAAGCATCCTCGATGGCTCCCCCTGCAAGAGGCTTCATGGCGATAAAGCCGATGTTCTTTTCTTTGCATCCTGCGATTAGTTTTTCTCCCTGGCTCTCCACAATATTATATGGAAACATAATGGTTTCTACCCAGTCAAGCTCCAGCGCTTTTTCAAAAACAGCCGCTGAGTGTGCCGTAAGACCGATATGACCGATTTTACCTGCTGCCTGAGCCTCTTTCAGGGCTTCCAGGGCTCCGCCCTCACCCATCACCTGCTCCAGCTGTTCCATGCTGGGATTGTGAACCTGATAGAGATCAATATGATCGGTGCGAAGGTTTCCAAGACTCTTCTCAATGTCTGCAGCCATGGCGTCCTTTGTTCTTGCCATGCTTTTGGTTGCAAGGACAAAGCGGTCCCTGATTCCCTCCAGAGCATAGCCCAGATATTCCTCACTGACTGTATAGCCTCTTGCCGTGTCAATATAATTCACTCCGGCATCTGCCATTTTATGAATCAGTTCCTTCGTTCCCTGGGCGTCAATTCTCTGGATAGGAATTCCGCCGAATCCCATACGCGAAATCTTCAGGCCTGTTTTCCCCAATGTCACGTAATCCATATCTCATCCTCCTGGTCATTGATTTGGGACTGCTCCGGCAGAGTCTTGCCGGAAGCATTTATCCCAGACTGAGATAAAAGCCCGCAAACAAATGTCTGCGGGCCCCTGCTTACGAAAGCAATCTCCGTTACCGCCCACTCCGTTCACAGCAGTGCCGGGGTGAACCATAACCATTATACTCTAGAGAGATATTCTCCTGTTCTTGTATCAATTTTCAGTTTATCTCCCTGGTTTACGAACAGCGGAACCTGTACCTGAGCACCAGTCTCAACAGTTGCCGGTTTCGTAGCGCCCTGAGCAGTGTTTCCTGCAAAGCCAGGCTCTGTCTCAGTAACCTCAAGCTCTACGAACAGAGGCGGCTCGATTGCGAAAACGTTGCCGTTATGAGAACAGATCTTAACCATTTCATTCTCTTTAACAAATTTCAGAGAATCTCCAACCTGATCTGCAGTAAGACCAACCTGGTCATATGTCTCTACATTCATGAAGTAGTATAAATCGCCATCGTTATACAGATACTGCATATCAACGCGCTCAATACGAGCTGCCGGGAATTTCTCAGTAGGACGGAAAGATTTCTCTAACACTGATCCTGTAATGATGTTTTTGTATTTTGTTCTTACGAAGGCAGCGCCTTTACCAGGTTTAACATGCTGGAATTCAACAATCTGACATACGTTGCCGTCAATTTCAAGTGTGATACCGTTTTTGAAATCACCTGCTGAAATCATAATTATATTTCCTCCTTAATTGTACACTTCACTACGAACCATTTTATAATAACTGAAGCTTTTTTTCAACTATTTTTTTACAATAGGGCTTAATTTTTCTTCCAGTTCCTCGATCAGGGCGTCAAATGTCTTATCACCCGTGATAATTTCTATGTCCGCGTATTTGGAATATACCGGATCTCTCTGTTTCAGAAGCTTCTTGATCTTCTCGTCTCTGTCGTCCCCGTCGATCAGCGGATTTCCGCCGGAATTCTCCAGACGCTTCTTCAGAGTTGCAAAGGAACCCTTCAGATAAACAACGGTTCCAAGCTTCCTGATATACTTGTCGTTCTGCTCCTGCATGGGGATTCCCGCTCCCAGAGAGATAATTTTCTGCTCCGGATCGTCGATCAGAGCCTTCACGACCGTTGTCTCAAGAGCACGGTAAAAAGGCTCTCCGAATCTGTCAAAAATTTCTTTCACAGACAGGTTCATCCTTTTTACGATCACCTTGTCAACATCAATAAACGGAATATTCAGATCCTTGGACAATCTCTTGCCTACGCGTGTCTTACCAGAACCCATAAACCCTATAATTACAATATGGCTCATAAATTCCCCTCCTCTTTATCTTTACGGTAAAAATATAATACAATCCTCTCCAGATACCGTTTCAGAACGATCTGGATCTCCTCTTTCGGATGAATGGGCTTCACAAGGATATTTCGGATCCCTGCCCGTTTCGCTCCGTAAATGTCGGTAAAAAGCTGATCACCAATGAAAATTGTATTTCCGGTATCCGTACCCAGCATTTCCATAGCCTTTCTGTAATTTTTCACAGAGGGCTTATGTGCATTTTCGATAAACTGCTCTCCGATCACATCATTAAAAGAAGAAACTCTCTCAATCTGGTTGTTTGATAAAAAGCAGCTTTTAAAGCCCAGCTCTTTCAGATGGGCAAACAGAGCGCAGGCGCGCTCATCCGCAGGGGCTCCGTGGGGAACCAGCGTATTGTCTATGTCAAAAAGCAGTCCCCGGTAGCCCTCAGCGTACAGTTTGTCAAAATCAATCTCATAAGTCGAATCCAGATATTCATCCGGAAAAAAACATTTAAACATCCCTGGTTTTCCTTTGTTCCTTTTTTTCTTCCTGTTTTTCACAGGACGGAGGCTGTATCAGGACTTGAGATAAGTCCAAAGCTCGTCAAGCCTTTCTTCCATCAGGCTGTATCCCTCCTGATAAAAAGCAGTGAGAGCCTCCTTGCTCTGCTCTGTTCTGGATATAGGCTTCGATACCGGTCTGATCACAAAAATATGCCCTTCTCTCTCCCACTTTTCCACCAGATCCAGAGTCCGGTTGTAAACCTTATATCTGTTCAGGAGGCTTCTGGTAAGATTCGGATATTTTTTAAAGGCCGCGCTGTAAAAGGCTGCGCTTTTCCCGGGCTTTGTTTTGCGATATCCCAGATTTCTGGTAAGCACTACCACATCCTTCTTATATCCAAGCTTCATTGCATGAAAAAGGGGGATGGAATCCGATACCCCGCCGTCAAGATAGGGACGCCCGTCCAGCATGACCATGGGACAGGCTGCTGGAATACTGGATGAGGCGCGGCAGATTCTCATCAGGCGCTCCGCGTCCTTTTTTTCTTCCATGTATCTGGCTTTTCCGGTAAGGCAGTCTGTCACCACCAGCTGGCAGCGGATATCCGACTGAAAGAAAGTATCAAAGTCAAAAGGGAAGATTTCTTTCGGAAAGCGGTCAAAGATCATATCCATGTCAAACAGGCTCTTGTTGCGGATCGTCTGTCCCAGGCTGATATACCGGTTTTCCTTATCCTCCAGAATCATACACTTCTTCGTTCTTCCCGGCTGCCAGGACACATAGTCCACAGCGTTGCAGGCCCCTGCGGAAACCCCTGCAACATAGGGGAATTTTATCTGGTGTTCCATCAGGCAGTCCAGGACGCCGGAGGTAAAGACTCCCCGGTTCCCGCCGCCCTCCAGTATCAGAGCTGTTCCATTTGCATCTGTCATTTTCACCGTTCCCTTCTCATCCACTGTCGTTTATTTACGCTCATGAAGCGGTACATATTCTGCCTCCGGAAGTACCGTCTTATAGGCAGGACGGATAATCTTATCCGTATTGATCAGCTCTTCCATACGGTGTGCGCTCCAGCCCACAATACGGGCAACTGCGAACATCGGCGTATAGAGCTCCAGAGGAAGATCCAGCATACTGTAAACAAAGCCGCTGTAGAAGTCCACGTTTGCGCTGACTCCCTTATACATCCGGCGCTCCTCGGCGATCACTTCCGGAGCCAGACGCTCTACCATTGCATAGAGGTTATAATCCTTCATCCTGCCTTTTTCTTTGGCAAGCTTTTCTACGAAGCCCTTCAGGACTTCCGCACGGGGATCTGAAACGGAATAGATCGCATGTCCCATACCATAGATCAGGCCCCTTCTGTCAAAGGCTTCTTTATGGAGGAGTTTCTTCAGGTAAGCTCTTACCTCGTCCTCATCCGTCCAGTCCTTAACCTCTTTCTTCATGTCCTTGAACATGCTGACAACCTTGATATTAGCGCCGCCGTGCTTCGGGCCTTTCAGGGAGCCCAGAGCTGCCGCGATGGCAGAATATGTATCTGTTCCTGAGGAAGATACCACATGGGTTGTAAAGGTGGAGTTGTTACCGCCGCCGTGCTCCATATGGAGGATCAGGGCAATGTCAAGGATTTTTGCCTCAAGCTCCGTATACTTCTTATCCGGTCTTAAGATTCTCAGAATATTTTCCGCTGTGGAAAGTCCCTTCTGCGGAAGGTGGATATAGAGACTCTTTCCCTTCACATAATGGTTGTACGCCTGATATCCGTAAACGGACAGAAGCGGAAATACACTGATCAGGTTCAGGCACTGTCTCATAACATTCGGAAGAGAAATATCATCCGGATTGTCGTCATAGGAATAAAGTGTAAGCACACTTCTTGCCAGCGCGTTCATGATATCCTTGCTTGGCGCCTTCATCACAACGTCACGCACAAAGTTCGTAGGCAGGGATCTCTGGTTACAGAGTATCGTGCTGAACGCCTTAAGCTGCTCCTCATTTGGAAGTACACCGAACAGAAGAAGATATGCAACCTCTTCAAATCCGAATCTGCCGTCCATGAGAAATCCTTTCGTCAGATCCTTGATGTTATATCCCCTGTAATAAAGGCTGCCTGCGCAGGGAACCTCTTTCCCGTCCTCGATCTTGGTGGCCTTTACATTAGAAATCTGCGTCAGTCCGGCGAGTACGCCCTTGCCGTTTACGTCGCGGAGTCCTCTTTTTACATCATATTTTGCATACAGGGAGAGATCGAGACTGCTGTGCTCCTTACAGATCTCTGTAAGCTGTTCTACCTGCGGTGTTACCTTTGTTTTAAATCCTGCCATATGTTTGTTTCCCCTTTCAAATTTTAATTCCCCTCAGTTTAACCAGTAAGATTTCCTCCTTCATTTTCTGACCATAACTGTTTCTGCCTGTAACTGTTCTGTAGATTTTCAGTTATCTTGGATCATATTTTCTACCACATTATAGTTATTATAGCATTATCTGCCTTTTTTTGTCCAGAACAGAAAATTTTATTTCTGTTTGTATGTACTCAGGAAGTCTCCCAGCTTGCCAATGGCTTTCTCCAGCTGGCGCACATTGGGGAGATATACCACGCGGAAGTGATCCGGCTGTCCCCAGTTAAAGCCCTTGCCCGGCACAAGGAGCACCTGCTTCTCGTGAAGGAAATCAAGAGCAAACTGCTCGTCATCCACAATGTTGAACTTCTCCACATCGATCTTGGGGAAGATGTAGAACGCAGCCTTCGGCTTCACTGCCGTGATTCCCGGGATATCCGTAAGCGCCTTGTACACATAGTCTCTCTGCTCATAGATACGACCACCGGGAACAATGTATTCGTTGACACTCTGGTATCCCCCAAGAGCCGTCTGGACGATGGACTGTGCCGGCACGTTGGAACAGAGACGCATGGAGGACAGCATATTGATTCCCTCGATATAGCCCCTGGCCTTATTTTTTGCACCGCTTAAGATCATCCAGCCAATACGGAAGCCTGCGATCATGTGGGATTTGGAAAGTCCGGAAAATGTTACGCAGAACACATCCGGAGCCATGGAGGCGATGGAGGTATGCTGATAACCGTCCATAACCAGCCTGTCGTAAATCTCATCGGAGAAAATAATAAGCTCATGCTCCCTTGCGATCTGTACGATCTGTTCCAGAATCTCCTTCGGATATACCGCTCCCGTAGGATTGTTGGGGTTGATGATTACGATCGCCTTGGTCCTGTCTGTGATCTTACTGCGAATGTCCTCAATGTCAGGATACCACTCCGACTGCTCGTCGCAGATATAGTGGACGACCTTTCCCCCTGCCAGCGTAGCCGTGGCAGTCCACAGAGGGTAATCCGGAGATGGGATAAGAATTTCGTCCCCGTTGTTTAAAAGCGCCTGCATACAAAGATTGATCAGCTCGCTGACTCCGTTTCCCGTATAAATATCGTTCATGGTCACATTGGGAATGCCGCGAAGCTGGGAATACTGCATAATGGCCTTACGCGCAGAAAAAATCCCCTTGGAATCTGAATATCCCTGGGAAGTACGCACATTGCTGAGCATATCCAGGATCACCTCCTGGGGTGCGGAAAAGCCGAAGGGATAGGGATTTCCGATATTCAGCTTCAGGATCTCCATCCCGTCCTCTTCCATACGGTGCGCCTCATCTACAACCGGGCCTCGAACATCATATAACACATTATCAAGTTTTGAAGATTTTTCAAATTTTCTCATAATTCTCTCCTTTTCCGCCCTTGGTAAGCAACTGTTCATACACCAGCTGCATTTTCAATCTATAAACAGTTTTATTAATTCCCATTATAATCTCACATTTGGCAAATTTTCGCAAGTAGTTCCTGGGCATTTTTTATGGCCAAATTATTTTTCAAAAAAATTTCATATCACTCTTTTCTTTTTTAACACTTTAGTGTATAATAACGTCGTCTAAAACAAAAACGATGGACGAGGAGGAAATATTATGTCTTATACTGAAGAGGTATACGAAAGAGTAGTTGCACAGAATCCAAACGAGCCGGAATTCCATCAGGCTGTTAAAGAAGTTCTGGATTCTCTGAAAGTTGTAATTGACCGAAACGAAGAAGAATACCGCAGACTTTCTATTCTGGAACGCCTGGTTGAGCCGGAAAGAATCATCTCCTTCCGTGTTCCGTGGGTTGACGATAACGGTACTGTACAGATCAATAAAGGCTACCGTGTTCAGTTCAACAGCGCGATCGGACCTTACAAAGGAGGCTTACGCTTCCATCCATCTGTAAACCAGGGTATTCTGAAATTTCTTGGATTTGAGCAGACATTCAAAAACTCACTGACAGGTCTCCCTATCGGCGGCGGCAAGGGCGGTTCCAACTTTGACCCGAAGGGCAAGTCCGACAGAGAGGTTATGGCATTCTGCCAGAGCTTCATGACTGAGTTATTCAAATATATCGGCGCTGACCAGGACGTTCCTGCCGGCGATATCGGCGTAGGCGCACGTGAGGTAGGCTATCTTTACGGCCAGTATAAACGTCTTACAGGTCTTTATGAGGGCGTTCTTACAGGTAAGGGCTTAACCTACGGCGGTTCCCTTGTCCGCAAGGAAGCTACCGGTTACGGCGTTGTCTACATGCTGGACGAAATGACAAAAGCACACAACGATTCCATCCAGGGCAAAACTGTTATTGTTACAGGCTCCGGAAACGTAGCGATCTACGCAGTAGAAAAGGTTACACAGCTTGGAGGCAAGGTTGTGGCAATGTGCGACTCCAACGGCTACATCCACGATCCGGAAGGAATCAACCTTGATATCGTAAAAGATATTAAAGAGGTGAAACGCGGACGTATCAAAGAATACGCAGACCGTGTAGAAGGCGCATCTTACACAGAAGGCAAGGGCATCTGGAACATCAAATGCGATGTTTATCTTCCATGCGCAACCCAGAACGAGCTTGATCTGGACGGAGCCAAGGCTCTTGTTGCCAACGGCTGCAAATATATCGCAGAGGGTGCAAATATGCCTACTTCTCTTGAAGCTACCAACTATGTTCAGGAAAACGGCGTACTTTTCATGCCGGGCAAGGCTGCCAATGCAGGCGGCGTAGCTACCTCCGCTCTTGAGATGACACAGAACTCCATGAGACTTTCCTGGAGCGCAGAAGAGGTTGACGAAAAACTCCATACAATCATGAAAGACATCTTCAAGAAGGTTGACGAAGCATCCAAACGCTATGACATGGAAGACAACTATGTAGTCGGCGCCAACATTGCCGGCTTCGAAAAAGTTGTAGATGCTATGAAGGCTCAGGGTATTGTCTGATCCCCACCCTGTGCAAAGCAAATGCCCGGAGAACTTACATCTCCGGGCATTTTTAAATTCCAAAATTCTTTAATTCATAAATTTCTTAAGCTCATCCATAAAGGTACTCACATCTTTGAACTCTCTGTATACCGATGCAAAACGCACATAGGCCACGGCATCAAGATCCTTTAAATGATTCATAACGATCTCGCCGATTTTTGTACTGGAGATCTCCTTCTCTTCTGTATTAAAGATCTCGCCTTCAATGGCATCTAACGTCTCCTCAATCTTCTCAACAGATACCGGCCGCTTATAACATGCCCGTAAAATACCTGTCTGAATCTTGGAACGGTTATACTGTTCTCTGTTCTGATCTTTTTTGATGACAGTAAGGGGAATCGTCTCCACCTTCTCATAAGTCGTAAATCTCCTGCCACAGTGATCGCAGAGACGACGGCGGCGGATGGAATTCGTATCCTCCACAGGTCTTGAGTCTACCACTCTTGTATTTTCCTGATTACAAAACGGACATTTCACAAAGGAG
Organism: Clostridiales bacterium; assembly: GCA_019416265.1. Lineage (GTDB taxonomy): Bacteria > Bacillota > Clostridia > Lachnospirales > Lachnospiraceae > Blautia_A. The sequence goes on from DXXQ01000183.1 coordinate 22,593, forward strand.
TCCTCCCTTCAGCAAATCCTGCCGCCTGTTTCGCTGCAGCAGGTCAAATTTATGTAATACATATCAATTATACTTTATTTTACATATCTGTGTCAATAAAAGGACTTGCATATTTTATCTAATATGCACATAAATTTCATAAAAAAGAGATTTTTATGCGCATTTGTGACCTAAAGCAGAAAGAAATCATCAACGCCTGTACCTGCCGCAGCCTGGGCTGTCCCATAGATGTGGAATTTGACTGCAAGACCAACTGTCTCACAGCCCTGGTCGTTCCCGGTCCCTGCCGCTTCTTCGGGCTTTTCGGCAGGGAAAGCGAATTTATCATTCCCTGGAAATGTATCCGTCAGATCGGAGATGACATTATCCTGGTGGAAATCCAGGAAGAAAAATTCCTCCACAGGCAGTGATCCCTCCTCCGCTTTTTTCGGGGAACGCCCTCTTCTTCTCCTTTTTGTCAAGGGCTTTTATTTTTTATATTTTTTCCGAAAAAGTATATTTCTTCCCCCTGCGGCACATCATCTTTAGTAGCCGAAAACGTTACTGCTGATCAGGAAAACAGTAACCCAGAGATAAGGAGGATTCTAAAGATGGCGCTTAACAAGGTTGAAATATGCGGAGTCAATACATCGAAGCTTCCGGTTCTTACTGCCGGGGAAAAGGAAGAGCTTTTCCGAAGGATCAATGAGGGCGATCAGGAGGCAAGGGAACTTTACATCAAGGGAAACCTGCGTCTTGTTTTAAGTGTGATCAAGCGTTTTGGAAACAGCAGCGAAAACCCGGACGATCTCTTTCAGATCGGCTGTATCGGTCTGATCAAGGCAATCGACAATTTCGATACCTCTCTGAATGTAAAATTTTCCACCTATGCAGTTCCCATGATCATCGGGGAGATCCGGCGGTTTCTCAGAGACAACAACGCCATACGTGTCAGCCGTTCCCTGAGGGATATTGCATATAAAGCAATCTACGCAAAGGAAAACTATGTCAAACAGAATTTAAAGGAACCTACTATTAATGAAATCGCCGAAGAAATCGGCATTGAAAAAGAGATGATCGTCTACGCCATCGACGCGATCCAGAGTCCCGTAAGTCTCTTTGAGCCTGTCTATACAGAAGGCGGAGACACGCTCTATGTCATGGATCAGATCAGCGACAAAAAAAACAAAGAAGACCGATGGATTGAAAATCTCTCTTTAAGAGAAGCCATGCACCGGCTTCCGGAACGGGAGAAGCATATCATTGAGCTGCGCTTTTATGAGGGCCGCACCCAGATGGAGGTGGCTGAGGAGATCGGGATCTCCCAGGCCCAGGTCAGCCGCCTGGAAAAAAACGCCCTGAAATCCATGCGGAATTACCTCCGTCCATAGAGCCTGTTCCGTACCGGAATGTCAAAACTTCTTTTCGGATATGCAATGAGGACTGAATATCCGGCACAAATCCCATTGACACCTTCTGCTTCCTATGGCAAAATGAAAATATCCGATGCTTTTATGCCTCGGGGAATGTGAAAAACACATCAAAGAACCGGAAGGATTTTATACGAAAAGGATTAAAGAAACATGAACTATAAATTATTAGTTTTAGACATCGACGGAACCGCTACAAATTCACAGAAACAGGTCACTCCCAAAACTCGGGCAGCCGTTATCCGCCTTCTCCAGGCAGGAATACCGGTGGCTATCGCCTCCGGACGCCCAACCCCCGGAGTTGCCCCCATTGCAGAAGAATTCGATTTCGGAGCTTACGGAAGCTATGCCCTTTGCTTCAACGGGGCAAAGATCATCAACTGGAAAACAAAGGAGCTTGTATACAGCAAGACGCTTCCGGCCTCCATTCCCAGAAGAGTTTTTGAAGACGCCTGTAAGTACGATGTAGGCGTCCTTACCTACGCGGAAGGAGACTCTGCGATTCTTGCAGGACGAAGACCTGACCCGTACACAGAAAAAGAATCTCAGATCTGCAATATTCCCATTGTGGACTGCAAAGATCGGTTTGTACAGCACATCACCCATCCGGTGACCAAATGTCTCCTCACCGGAGACCCTGACATTCTCGAATGTATCGAACCTGTAATTGCAGACAAATACCGCTTTGAAGCCAATGTTTTCCGCTCTGAACCTTATTTTCTGGAGATCATGCCCCAGAATGTAGATAAGGCCTACTGTCTTTCCAGACTTCTCAAAATTCTTGGAATCAAGCGTGAGGAGATGATCTGCTGTGGCGACGGCTTCAACGACCTTACCATGATCCAGTATGCGGGAATGGGAGTTGCCATGGCAAACGCCCAGCAGGCAGTGAAGGATGTGGCAGATTTCATTACCCTGTCCAACGACGAGGACGGTGTAGAATATGTGATCCGCAAATTCTGGCCGGAGCTTTTCTGATCCTGTGATCTTATAACAGAACAAAGGCAGCCGTTTTTCTCAGAAACCTGAGACAGAAACGACTGCCTTTTTCCTTTTTAAAACGAACCGCTGGAACCGCCGTGGGTGCTTCCGGAAGAGCTGGTATGGGTGGTACTTCCTCCTCCGTCTGAGAAATCGTTTTCCTTTGGCTTCGGTGTCCTGGTCACGTTGCTGTATAAATAAATATCGCTGCTTCCTGTCAGCTTAAGGCTTCCGGGTTTTATGTATTCGCCTGCATTTTTCTGTTTTCTGGCGCCCTTCATCTGCATTTTCATAAATCCGGTAATGATAAATGCAGCCAGAGCTCCTCCTGCCAGAGAGCCAAAAATCCACCAGACAGACAGGGGTTCCCTGGGAAGATTCCCTTCTCTGTAAGGCTCCCCGTTTTTCGCCTGTTCCAGGAACTCCCCGCAGAGATCTGCATAAACGGTGAAGGCTTCCATATAATCCCCCTCTGTCAGATAAGGACGGAATTTATCGGAAATATATTCCTGTCCGCTGTCTGTAAATGCTCCGATCCCGAAGCCTCTTGTAGACATCGCCCATTCCCTGTCGCCCATATCCACAAGAAGAAGGATCCCGTCATTGCCCTCTCCCATTCCATATCCATTGTAATCGTAGAAATCATCTGCGTAGGCAGTGACGTTTTTTTCTCCTGTATCCTCTGTGGTGACAATGGCTATGTCGCACTGATACTTCTCGCTGAGCTCATCCAGCTTCTCTTCCAAAGTCCAGCTTTCCTCTTCTGTGACAAGCTCTGCCCCGTCCACAAATCTCGGAAGCTGTCTCTCATCTGGAATTTCCGCCCCAAGAACATTCACTGCGCTTGCGATCCCGTAAATAAAAGCCCCTGCTGCCACAGTAATTCCTGCAAACCACTTCCAGAACGCCTTTCTGTCCACAGGAAGATCTCCTGTGAGCTTTCCCGTCTGCCCGTTCATGGCAAAGGTATACTTCTTTCCCTTCCAGACGGTGTTTAATATCCATACGGGATACAGGGCATATTTCAGTTCCCCCTTTGACAGAGAAATCCCGGTATGCTCCGGTATCACGCTGCTGTACCCCTTAACTGTATCGCGAAAGGCATCCTCTGTACTCTGGCGGATTCTTTCATTTGCCCGTTCCTCACAGGAGGAAGCCTCCACATCGTATTTGTCTGCAAAATATCCGGCAAGATAAGCTGTGTTAAAATCAGTGGCATCCTTAAAATAAAAGGGTTCTATGGCTTCCATCAGGTCATCCGGCATTTTGGAGGAGCCGTCTGCCGGAACGTTTTCAAACCCGATCTCCCCTTCTCTTCTCACAGAGTACACGCTGGTTTTCGTGTAATTGTACTCGGAATCCGACCACATCCTTGTTCTGGTTGCCCGATACCGCACCTTTGCCTGTGCCTCGGCATCGAACAGCCAGAAGGGGACATAAATCCCCTTTATTTCCTCAATATGGTTTTCTTCTTTAAACACCCTGGGCAAAAGAGGCTTCTTCTGGATATGCTTCAGATAGGCATTTTTCGCAGCTTTTTTCCCCAGCTTAAAGGGTATAACGTAATCGGGTCTGAGATCACCAGAAAAATTCTTTGCCACAAGTACGGGATTCCCGCAGTAGGGGCAGCTTGTGGCGCCGGTATTTCCGTCTCCCACAATTTCACCGCCGCAGGACTCACATGTATAAACCTTCATCCCCTCTGTTTCGCTTTCCTGCCATCTGGTGCCGCCGGAAGTGTCCCAGCTGATGTCGTCGTCCTTCTCACTGCTCACTTCTTCCTCATAGGACCTGACAGCCTCCACCTCAAATTCCGTGTCACAATAGGGGCATTTCATCTTCTGTACCTTACTGTCGAACTCCAGGGCTCCGCCGCAGGCAGGACATTTAAACTCTTTTAATTCCGCCATTTACACTCCTCCTGCCTTAAACCAAGGGTCTGGGACTTCCGCACTCAGAACAGAATTTTCCCTTGTTTACCGCTCCGCAGCTGCATCTCCAGGGCTGGTTCAGCAAAGGATTTTGCTGTCCGCATTCCGAACAGAATTTTCCCGTGTTTCGTGTTCCGCAGGAGCACTGCCATGTGCCGGACTGCTGTGCCTGCTGAGCTCCCATCTGATAAAGCTCCTGAAGGTTCACTCCTCCCGCCTGATTCGCCATGCCCATTCCCATAAAGCCGGTCATGGCTCCTGCCGAATTGGAGGCTGCTGCCTTCATAGCATCCGCCTGTGCCCCTGCAAGATTGGCCGCCGCCATTGCCGGATCCCGGAACATGGCGTTTTTCTGGGCAAATTTGATCATCTGGGCATCCTCCTCAGGAAGGGTGACAGAATTTAAGGCAATAGAAACAATGGAAAGTCCCCGCAGTTCTCTCCATTTCCCGCTGAGGGTCTGATTCATGGCGTCTGCAAGCTCCTCCACATGAGCCGGTATGGCGCTTGGACGGATTTCCAGCCGGGAAAGCCTGCCAAGAGCAGGCTGGAGCGCGCTGATAAATTCAGCCTTTAACTGACCTTCCAGCTCTTCTCCCGTATATTCCTGTTCCACATTTCCGCACACATTCATGTAAAACAGAAGGGGATCTTCTATTTTATAGGAATACACTCCGTTGCAGCGCACGGATACGTCCAGGTCAAGACCGATATTTCTGTCAACCACCCGGAAAGGAACGGGATTTGCCGTTCCGAATTTATTGTCTATCAGTTCCTTGGTATTGAAATAATAAACTCTCTGGTCTTTTCCTGTGTCGCCGCCCTGGAAAAACCGTTTTTTCACAGTTTCAAAAGTACGGAGAACTCCATCTCCCAGGCTTCCCTGAAAAATCGTAGGCTCTGACGAAGCATCGAAGGTGAATTCTCCCGGTTCTGCACAGACCTCCACAACCTTTCCCTGCTCCACAATGATCATACACTGGCCGTCCGCCACTGCAATTCCGGAACCGTCTGTAATAATATTATCGTTTCCCCTGTTTCCGGAAAAACGACGGTTCACCTGTTTGCGCCCTTTTGACACAAGGACATCCTTATCCATGGAGTCACAGTAAAAAAACTCTTTCCACTGGTCTGCCATAGTACCGCCTACTGCTCCCATTGCCGCTTTTATTAGTCCCATAGTAGTTCTCCTTTCTGTTGTCCGCTTTCTCTGTATCTGTCTGTCAGCCGCCGATCTGGGACATCATATGTTCTTCTCTGTGGGAGGTAACTCCCTCTGTAAACTGATGGCTCAGAGGCTTCCGGCTGATGGCATCGCAAATGGCCTGCCTGATCTCCCGGTCAGATGCCTGTCCCCGCAGAAGGCTGCGGAGGTCGCAGCCCACATCATACTGCAGGCAGGTTTTTAAATATCCCTGGGCAGTGATGCGCACCCGATTACAGGAATCGCAGAATTTATGGCTCATGGCGCTGATAAAGCCGATCTTCCCTTTAAAATCCGCAAACTGATAATAATGTCCCGGACCGTTTCCCAGCTTCTGGCTGTAACTTTCATATCTGCCGTAACGCTCTTTCAGCTCGGCCAGAATTTCATCTTCTGTTTTGCAGATAAACTGACTGCCAAGGCCAATGGGCATCATTTCAATATAGCGCACATGTACCGGATATTTCTGTGCAAGCTGTGCAAGCTCCAGTACATTCTGCCCCTCCACGCCCATGGGGACGCAGTTGATCTTCAGGGGAATCTCCGGATATTTCAGCGCTTCCGCAAATCCGTTCATTACTTTATCAAAATAATTCCTTCTGGAAATTTTCTCAAAGGCCTCCGGGTTCAGGGTATCCAGGCTTAAGTTAATACCGTCGATCCCTGCTGCAGCCAGACCCTCCATTGTTTCTGTAAGAAGGATTCCGTTGGTGGTGATCGTCACCTGTTCAATGCCCGGTATTTCCTTGAGGCTTTTTACCAGCTCCACCGCACCCTTTCTCACAAGAGGCTCCCCTCCTGTCAGCTTGATTTTTTTTATTCCTATGGATGCAAAAATTTCCGTCAGGCGGATAATTTCATCAAAGCTCAGAATTTCCTCATGGGATACCGGCTCCACCCCTTCCTCCGGCATACAGTAGACGCATCTGAGGTTGCATCTGTCTGTAATGGAAATTCTGATGTAATCAATCGTTCTTCCGTAACCGTCTGTCATTTTATAAAAACTCCCGTATTTTTTTCGTATATTGTCTTAAATTATACCCTTTTTCCCAGAGAAAAGCAATTTTTATTTTTCTTTCCGGCAGCGAAAGCAGGGAGCCTTGCTGTCCTTATCATCCAATTTCCACCAGGCTTCCCACTCCTTCTGCATTCCTGCATTTTCGCACAGTGATCTTCTTGTCTATGCGTTCTTTTAATTCCGCCACATGGGAGATGATCCCCACCAGTCGCCGGCCTTCACTCAGCCCCTGAAGAGCCTTCATCGCCTGCTCAAGCGCCTCCTCGTCAAGGGAGCCGAAGCCCTCATCCACAAACATGGTTTCCAGCTCCACTCCGCCGTTGGACGCCTGAATCTCATCGGAAAGCCCCAGGGCAAGCGACAGGGATGCCTGGAAGGTTTCTCCTCCGGAAAGGGTTTTTACACTTCTGACCGTTCCGTTATAATGGTCGATCACATCCAGCTCCAGCCCGCTTTTCCCTACCTTGCTTGCCGCTTCCTTCCGTCTGACCAGCTCATACTGGCCGCTGCTCATGGTCAGGAAACGGACGTTGGCTCTGGCTATGATACAGTCGAAGTACCAGGTCTGGACATAGGTTTCCAGCATCATTCTGGCCTTTCCCTTCAGGTTTCCGTTGGCAGTGTCTGAAAGAACCTTCATCCATCTCCAGCGGCTTTCTGTTTTCTCGTAATTTTTCTTCTGGATCTCCAGCTTTTCTTTGATCCCTCTGTTTGTCTGAAGCCTTAATGCCAGCCGGTCTCTGATCTGATTCTTTTTGGTTTTTTCCTGAAGAAGCTCATTTTTTTTGGCTTCCAGTTCTTCTGTTTCCACAGGCTCCGCTGTCTTCAGCTGCTCCTTTAAGGTATCCATTGCAGCTGTTAATTCTGTGATCTCTCTTTGTATCTGCTCATAAGTATTTTTCGCTTTTTCGTATGTCTTCTCTATGGTTTCTTTCTGCTGTGTCAAAAGCCGGATTTCCTCACGAACCTGAGACGCTGTCTTTTCCCCCAGTTCTTTTTTCAGCTGCTGCCCCTGCTCTCTTATGTGGGCAGCCTTCGCCATCCCTGCGGCAATGCTCTGGGAAAGCTCTGATTCCTGACGGCCTGTTTTTTCCAGCTCCTTCTGGCTTTCTGAAATTCTTTTTTCCAGAAAGGCTTTTCTTTTCTGTTTCTCTTCTGCTTTTTTCAGGGACTCCCGAAGAGTCTCCCCCCTTGCTTCCATAAGCTTCGCAGCCTGTTCTGTCTCTGCCTCTTCTCCGAACAGTCCATGAAAACCGGTGACAAAGGTCTCATGGGCAGTTACGGCAAGCTCCCTTGCCGACCTTGCCTCTGCGCTGGCTTCGGAAACCTGTTTTTCCTGCTTTGCGGTTTTTTCCTGCTGTCTTTCCACCTCTTCTCTGGTGGGAGCCGGAGCCGTACATTTGGCAAGCTTCAGATGGTGGGTGGCTCCGCAAACCGGACACTCCATCCCCTCCTCAAGTCCCTGTGCAAGGATTCCCGCCTGCTCGTCAAAAAATGCCCGCTGAAGCCGGTCTGCAAGCTCCTTCTGCTCCCGGTACCGACCCGCCGCTTCCTTATAAAGCGTCTGCTTTGCCTCCAGACTTTTTCGCAGTCTGCGGTAAGTATCCAGGCTTTCTCTGACTCTGTCCAGCTTTTCCAGCTCATAGACACATTCCTGTTTTTCTTCCCCTGCAAGGGCAAGGTCTGTAAGCTCTTTTCCTCCTTCTTCCAGAAAAACCTTTAGCTGTTCTTTTGTTTTTTCTGTTTCTTTTTTCTTTTTTTCCAGCTTTTCAAGAGCCTGTCCCGTGTGTTCCAGCTCTTTTTCCAGTTCCTCTGACTGCGTATGTTTTTTCAGCCTTTCCCTGGCCCCTTCCATGAGAAGCGCAAGGCTTTCTGTCTTTTTGTAGTCCTCCTCCGCCTTTTCACAGGCAGCCTTCCCCTCCAGGGCCAGAGGCTTTATCTCTTCATAACGGGCTTTTTTTACAGCGACCTTCTCTCTTGCCTCCCGCTGCTGATATGCTTTTCCCAGAGTCTGCACAAGACTTTGAAGGCTTTCTTCCATGGCTTCGATTTCTTTCTGCACACGGTCAAGATTTTCCCTGTCTCCCTCAAGGAAAACGTCCAGAAGCTCCATTCCCTCTTCCAGATGTCCTTCCAGCCCTTCTGTGAGAAGCTTTTCCCACTGTTCTCCCGCTGGGGTTTCCGGAACTCTGACCTGATCCATATACTGCAGGATGCTTCTTAAAAGCTCTTTGTATTCCTTATCCAGAGAACCGGCCTCAAACCTGAGTTTTTCCTGAATGGTATGATAAATATCCGTATGGAAAAGCTTACGGAAAATCACACTTCTCTCATCTGTCTCCGCAAGAAGGAGCTTACGGAAATCTCCCTGGGCGATCATGGCGATCTGACTGAACTGCTTCATATCAAGCCCGATCAGTTCTGTCACTGCCGTAGTTACCTCCCGCACCTTTGTAATCGGATTTCCTCCATCCGGCGGCAGGAAAACTGCTTCCCCCTTCTGCATGGTGTTTCCTGTGCCTCTGGCTTTCGGCCTCTCATAATCGGGACTTCTCTTAACTGTATATTCTCTGTTCTTATATAAAAATGTCAGCTCTGCAAAGGTAGGTGTCTCCGTTTTGGCATACTTACTCCTCAGCATACTGCTCTCACGGATTCCCCCGCTTGTCTCTCCGTAGAGGGCAAAGGTAATGCCGTCAAAAATTGTGGTCTTTCCTGCTCCCGTATCTCCGGTGACCAGAAAAAGCCCTGTTTCTCCCAGCTTCGCAAAATCTATTTCCGTCACTCCCGCATAGGGGCCGAACGCCGATAAAGTCAGCTTTAACGGTTTCATTCCTCTCCCTCCTTCAGCTTTCGGATCAGGTTTTTCATATATTCCTCCTGCTCTTCCTTCATGGGCTCATTGTTCAGCTTTTCAAAAAACTCCCCGAACAATTCCAGCTCCGTTTTTCTGTTCTGTTCCTGAAGTCCCTGAAGCTCTCTGTTCTCCCTGGTTCTCGTATTGTCGTAGGCAAGACTCATCAGATTGGGATAAATCGTGCGCAGACGGGCCATTGCATTGGGGATGTCCTCCTCGTCTGTAAGGGTGATCTGCACGTAATCATAACGATTTTCCTCCGTGTAAGCCTTCCTGTCCGTAACCTCCAGATAAGTTCCTTTTATTTTCCGCAGATCCAGTCTCGGAGTCAGGGGAACAGTTTCTATTTTCACCTGACCTTTCTCCTTAAACTCGATCACAGTTACGGATTTTTTATGTCCCACCTCCGAAAAAGAATATTTCAAAGGGGTTCCGCAATACCGGATAGTCTCCTTTCCCACATACTGTGGACTGTGGATATGTCCCAGTGCAACGTAATCAAATCCGTCGAAAACCTTTCCGTCGATCTGATCCAGACCGCCTACGGATACCTCCTCAGAGTCACACCTTCCCGCTCCTAAAACAAACTGATGGGCTACCAGGACATTTCGTTTCTCCGGATTCCTTTCCACCCTTTCAAGCGCTGCCTCCACTGCTTCCTGACAGGTTGCTATCTCTTCTTTTCCCAGTGCATGACGCACTACAGACGGCTTCAGGAAGGGCAGAAGATGGATATACAAAGGCCCGTATTCATCTTTTGTTTCTATTGTCCGGACCTCTCCGTCGTAAACTCTGGATATGTGGATTCCGCTTTCTTTTAAGAGCTCTGCTCCGAAAGAAAGACGCTCTGCTGAATCATGATTGCCGCTGATCATATAGACGGGAATTCCGGCTCCGGAAAGGCGGGTGAGAAAACTGTCAAATACCTGCACCGCCTCTGCAGAGGGTACGGTTTTGTCGTAAACGTCCCCTGCGATCAGAACGCCATCTGCCTTTACCCTTTCTACAATGTCTCCAATCTGCTTTAAAATATATTTCTGATCCTCGATCATGGAAAATTCATGAACTCTTTTTCCTATATGTAAATCTGAAAGATGTACCAGTTTCATACAATCACCTCTCTTATTCTTTCGCTTTTTTATTTTATCAAACCTCAGAATCTCTTACAAGGGAGACTTGACATCCCTTTTTTCTTCCATTAAAATGCTTGTGTCAAGATTGTAAACGTAACAGGAGCAGACAAAATGAACAATAAAATAAGAAACGTCATTG
>DXXQ01000184.1 GCA_019416265.1 Clostridiales bacterium
TACCACATCAAGAGCCCCATCAAAAAGGTGATTCCGTAAGCCACTGCAAGGTAAATCCACAATCTTTTTTTCTCTGTATTTCCCTTTTCCATAAATCTCCGCCTCCTTTAAAAAACAACGACCCTGTGATTATTTGATCAGAAACTGGATCATTTCCATATTCTGGTCAAAGGCTACTGTAAATTGTATTTTGCCATCTTCGTAATCTCCGACCATAACTGCTCCGGCATAATCGATTCCGGCATTTTTATCCGTTCCTCCCATAACAACGCTTTTACTGACTTCCTCAAAAGCGCCGCATTTGTCAAGATAAGGGTCGCATGCCTGGGCAAACTGCTCCGCTGTAATGCTCTCCTTGAGTTCCTGGGAACCCATTTCCCAAAGCGCCTCATAATCTCTGGCATTAAAAAGCTCTATGGACTGTTCCGCTTTCTCCTTTACTGCAGTCTCTTCAAAGCCTTCCGGAAGCTTTGCCTTGCCGCAGCCTGTCAGCATCGCTGCTGCCAGAAGGGCTGCCGTTCCTCTTACCAGTACCCGTGTGATGTGTTCTCTTTTTTTCATCTCATTTTCCTCCTCTTTTCACCCCGGAAAAACAAGGGTGACTGAAAAAATATTTTCTCTATATTCGATTTTCATCTCACCGTTATAATGCTCCACCGCATGACGCACATTGGAAAGTCCGATTCCTTCATGTCCCTTCTTTTGAGAATGTCCGGGCTCATACTGCAACTTCGAGGGATTCCAGATTTTCACAACTGTGAAATCCTGAATCTGCTCTCCCCGCAGTTTCAGCCAGAAATCTTCTTTTCCTTCCCCTTCTTCAATGGCATTATCCAGAAGATTTGCAAAAATCGTGGTCAGATCCATATCTGATATTTCGTCAAAACTGATTCCGCCAAGATTGCATTCTACCTGATTTGGCAACAATCTTCTGAATTTGTCATTTAAGATAATATTCAACATACGGTTATCCGAATAAAACTTCATTCCAAGACTGTTCAGCATATTGTGAACGTCCCGGAAATACTGGCTGTCATCCATTTTTGCAGACTCTTCCAAAACATGGAGATGGTTTCTGATATCGTGAATGATTTTTCTGGAACGGTTATAATTTTTTTCCATTTCCTCATAATACTGATGGGTGAGTTCATTCTGCTGTTCCATAAGCGCAAGCCTGTGCTTCAGTTCCCTGTTTGCCGCAACCTCATACCACACATAGATACAGTATCCGTTCAAAAAAAGGATTAATACACAGTAAAGAATGATCCATTCATACCCATATCGTACAAAAAAGACCTCTCCTGCGCTTAAATACATAAAAATCATAATAAAACTGAGTACAGGTACAAGCAGCATACCCTTGATCTTCAGATTTTTTCTGTCAGATACTCCTCTTTTTTGTACAAGGACCCGAAGCCCTGCTGTTGCCATTAAAATACACAGACATTTCAGCATCTGAATACTGCAGCTTCTCACAACCGGCTCCATGGAAATCCATCTCTCCGCCCATATCACAGCGAAAACCGCGATCACCTGAGCCGCATAGGTCACTGCATAAAAAATCATCTGGTATAAAAGCCAGTTTCTGCTCCTGTGATAAAAAAACCACCCGATCAGAAGATAGTATACAGACAAAATCACCATAGTGATCACATCATTCAGCCACAGATTTGGGATAAGATAATTCAATGCACCGTACACGATCCACGCTGTCGTTCTCAGCCACTGGGGCCCCTTTGGCTTAAAATCTCCGGCCATTAAAAACCATATGGCGCTGAACGTATAGGTGAAGATTCCCAGCATCAGTGTAAAAAGAATCACAGCCGTCATTTCTCTCACCTTCCTTCCAAACGCCCTGACAAATAGGTCATAAGCTCCTGTTTCCAGGTTTTCTGCTTCTTCTGGGACAAAGGAAGCTCCATTTGATTGTCCATGATAATCTGCTGATTTTTCACATTTTTTACATGAAACATATTTACCACGAAGCTCTGGTGGGGCATGGAGAACCCGTAAGCTTCCATTCTTTTTGCCACATTTGTAATCCTCTCCACCATATAGTATTCTTCTCTTTCTGTCACAATACGGACTCGCCTGTTCTCATATTCAAAAAAATAAATATCCGAAACCGGCAGACATACAACGCCGTCTACTGTATGGAAATCCAGGATTACCTTTTTTTCTGTATTTCTCACATAACGGAAAATTTCTTCCAGCACACCTGTGACTGCCTTTTTGTTTACAGGCTTTAAGAGATACTGAAAAGCATGGACACCGAAGGCCCCTGCCACATAATCGCGGTACGCCGTAAGATACACGATCTTCGTGTCCTTATCCAGATGCCGGATTGCCTTCCCCGTCTCAATGCCATTCATCCCTTTCATATCTATATCAAGAAAAACAGCCTCATAGCCCTCATAATTCTCCACAAGCTTCTCTCCGGAAGAAAAACATACCACTTCAATGGAGGAGTCCCATTCCTCAATGATATTTTTTACTTCTGAGACAATTCTTTCTTCATCGTCGCAAACTGCAATCTTATACATGTTTCCTTCCCTTTCTACTTCTACAATATACGTATTTTATTTTAAATTGTAAATACATCATACACAAGAGACAAACTTCATGTATTAAAAGACGAAATTGTAAAGCTTTGTGATTTTCGCCTTTACAAACAGACTGGAACATACTATAGTAATCTAAATGAAACAACGAAAGGAAATCACCATGAAAAAACTAAAACTTTCCCTCATCCTCTGTGCCACCATGCTTCTGTGCGGCTGTTCTGAACCGGCTCCGGCAGAATACCATGTGCCAGAAGATGGGATTGCCCGCCTTGGAAGCAGGGTTACCGTAGAACCTTTTGACCAGCTCACTCTTCTTGACGTAAACGATTCCCTCGGCAAAAGGGGACTGTACTCCGCCACATGGACAGATGGCGAGGCTGTTCCTTATGAGAACAGCCAGGGAAAAACCGTAGACCTTTACGACGCCCAGCTTACCCTCCTGGTAAGTGAAGCGATAGACGAACTGGAATCTCAGGAAAACTTCAATTTCTGGATTTCTACAGCAGAAGAAAACTACGACATATCCGAAACAGAAACCGTAACCTGCAACCAGCAGGAATATACGCTCCTGTCCTATAACCGCAACGACAAAGACTCTCCTCATCCCAGAGGAATGTCTGCTTTCGCCATAAACGGAAAAACCGGAGTTTGTATTGAATTTACCTGCTCTGAAGATTACGGCAAAGACTTAAAACCAATCCTGTCAGACTTTCTGGAACACTGTAAGATCGGGTAGAGAAAAATACTTCTTTTCTCCCCTGACAACCCCAAAACGGCAATTTCCCTCTTTTAAAAGGAAATTGCCGTTTTATGATTTCCCAACGGTTCAGACAGCCGGCGTTTTTATACCTCCAAAAGCTCCAGCAGTTCTTCCCTGCTTAAGCTTCCAAGTCCCGTGCTTTCTCCGTTTATGACCTGCTCTGCCAGGTTTTTCTTTGTTTCCTGCAGCTTTTGTATTTTTTCTTCGATGGTGTGTCTTGCGATCAGCTTGTAAACCGTAACCTTTTTCTTCTGTCCGATTCTGTGGGCACGGTCTGTTGCCTGATTCTGAGCAGCCAGATTCCACCACGGGTCATAGTGGATGACCACATCTGCCCCTGTAAGATTCAGACCTACGCCCCCTGCTTTCAGAGAAATCAGAAATACCGGCGTTTCTCCTTCGTTAAAGCTTTTTACAAGACTGATACGCTTTTCCTTTGTGGTAGCCCCTGTGATCACGAAATAGTCTGTGCCCTGCTCCCTGAGTCTCTGCTCCAGAATTTCCAGCATGGAGGTAAACTGGGAAAAGACAAGGATTCTGTGCCCTCCGTCTATGGCGCTTTGGATCAGTTCCATACACGCCTCCAGCTTGGCAGCCTCCCCCTGATAATTCTCCAGACACAGAGAGGGGTCGCAGCAGATCTGGCGCAGTCTTGTAAGCTCAGCCAGAATCTGAAGCTTGTTTTTATTGAAATCTTCCCCGTCCTGACGGGCAAGCTTCTCTCTCATATGTACCACCTGTCCGTCGTAAATCTGCTGCTGCCGCTCTCCCAGACGGACATATCTGTATTCTTCCAGTTTTTCCGGAAGATCTTTTAACACATTCTCTTTTAATCTGCGCAGGATAAACGGTCCCACCATTTTCTGTAACCGCTTCATGGCTTTCTCGTCGTTATTTTTGACGATCGGCGTTTCCAGTTCTCTTTTGAACACCTCGTAGCTATAGAGAAATCCGGGCATCAGATAGTCAAAAATACTCCACAGCTCGCTGAGACGGTTCTCGATCGGTGTACCTGTAAGCGCATATCGTACCCGGCTGTGAATGACCTTCACTGCTTTTGCCGCGGCAGTCGTATAGTTCTTGATATACTGGGCTTCATCTATAATCTCATAAAGAAATTCCATATCTTCATAAAGCGCAATATCTCTTTTGAGAAGGTCGTAGGAGGTTACAAGAACGTCTGCTTCCTTCCATCCTTCAAGCCGTTTCTGCCGTTCCTCCTGATTTCCCGTAACCATGAAGACCCTCAGCTCCGGAGCAAATTTTTCGAACTCTGCTCCCCAGTTATAGACCAGAGAGGAGGGACATACAATAAGAGAAGTTCCCTTTTTGCCCTCGTTTTTCCCTGCAAGGAGAACGGCGATCATCTGAAGGGTTTTTCCCAGTCCCATATCGTCTGCCAGAATTCCGCCGAATTTCCATGCTTCCAGAGTGCGAAGCCATTTATAACCGTCCTTCTGATAGTTTCGCATAATTCTCGACAGACTTTCCGGCTCTTCAAAATCGGCATCCTTCACGGTTTTGAAGCCTTTTACCACTTCTCTGAAATGACTGTCACGGGTACTGTAGACCCCTTCACTCTCTTCCAGAAGCTTATCCAGATATAATGTCCGGAACATGGGAACCTTTAATTTTCCTTTCAAAAGCTCCCTGTCTTTCACGTTCATGGCTTCTGTGAGCTCCGCCAGCATTTCCAGGGACGGTTCTTCCAGATCTGCAAAGGTTCCGTCTTTCAGCCTGTAATAGTTCTGTTTTTTGCGATAGCTTTTCAGTATATCAAGAAGCTCTGCCTGGGAAATGTCTTCTGTGGAAATATCCAGTTCCAGAAGATCGGACGACAGGGACACCCCTACCGAAACCTTTACCTTCTTCACCTCCCGTTTTCCCAGAAAGCGTTTCGTACAGCGCACTTCTCCCAGTTCCATCAGCCGTTCTGTCCCGCTTTTCATCAGACTGTAAATCCGTTTTTCATCTTCACAGCGCAGCTCCCCTTTTTCTGTATCTGCTTCAGGAAACCACTGCATGGTCTGATGAAGTACCTCATTTTCCCTTCCTCTGTCCCGAAAAAGCTTCAGGTCTTCTCTTCTTCCTGTTCCCAGCACATCCAGTACCGAAAACTCCTTCCTTCCATAGTTCACAGAAATCCTGCAGGAAGCCTGTCCCTCCTCTGCATCCAGATAAAAGGTAAAACGGGGCTCCGGAAGAAGATAATGACGGAATTTCACGGGATCTGTCTCCGTCACATCTGCGATTTCTTCCAAAACAGGAAGCAGCTTATAATAAAACTCCGACATACGGTTTCTTCCCACACGGAAAAAAATACGGCCGTTTAAAACGAGATTTTCCAGAGGTTCTGTTTTTTCAGCAAAATTTTTGCTCACACGATTAAGCTTTCCCTCGCTGATAAAATAGGCGGTATCCGCCCCTCTGTACAGTTCCGGCATATTTGCAGAAACTGCAATTCCGTGAAAAATTCCGTCCTTCAGGCTGCTGTCCTCCGAAATCCGGACTTTTATTTGGGGATCCCCATCCCTGCACTGCAGAGTCATTTTCTTTTTTGTGCTGCTGTCTTTGTCCTCAAAATCAATCTCCCTGTCTCCCAGCATTTCATAGACCTCATCCAGCCGCCAGCCAAAGAGATTCAGCTTTCCTCCGATACTTTCTTTCACACTTCCATAATACATCGACGATGTCTGCAGCCTTTGCAGAAACTCTTTTTCCTCAGCCTCTATCCGGCGGATCAGGCTTATCCAGCTTTTTCCCTCTTCCGAAAAATTATCGATGGCGTGATTGATCTCTGTACTGCTTCCATAAATATCTGTGGCAGAATTTTTTACATTTTCACAGAACTTATCCAGTTTTTTTATCACAAACAGCTTGTTTTCCCCTATCTTAAAGGACAGGGAAAGCTTTCCGTCTTTTCTTTCCAGGCGGGGAACCAGCCGGAGCGCTCCATTCTTCTCCACATTCCCTGTAAAACTGACATTTTTACGTTTTTTTTCGTAAGCGGCAAGCAGGTATTGTCCTTCGTAGTCTGTGGCGTCTCCAATGTTGTGCTTTTCCAGAAACTGTTTCAGCATAAGAACTGCTCCCGCTTTATAAGGACAGGTAATACGCTCCAGATTCTTTCTGTAAAAATAATCACTGTGGCACCGTCTGCATCCACATTCCATGTGATAAATTCCTTCTCTGTTGAAAAAAATCCTGACAGGGAACTCCTCCTTATTTTCCCATCCGATTGTTTCCATCTGGCCGATTCTTGCTGAATAGGTATTACTGTAGCCTGACACCACTTCTGCTTTTCCTATTTTTCCTTCATCCAGAAGCTTCTGCCCCTCCAGAGCCGTTTTTTGGCTCATGTAAACAGAGCTTGTAATACGCCGGGAATCGAAATATCTGTATTGCTCCAGATTTTCTATCTCTCTTCCATAGTCTCTGACCTCAGGAGAGTCTTCTTCCTCCCACTCTCCCCCAAGAACTGTATATTCTTCCTGCTTTTCTTCCTTTATCTTTTTCATTGTTTCTTGTCGCTGCTTTTCTTCCTTTATCTTTTTCATTGTTTCTTTTCGCTGCCTTTCTTCCTGCTCTCAGTCTGTTTTTTCGTCCAGCAGAGCTTTCTTTGCAAGCCGGTCCGCTTCCTCATTGTAATAATCTCCCGTATGGGCGGCTACTTTCCGAAACGCAATTTGTATTTTCCCGGCGCAGTTCTGCATATAAGCCGCATATTTCTGTGTGAGCTCCATTTTCGCCCGCCATGCGCCTGTGACCCATTTCTCGATTCCCTCATAGTCATAACGGATTTCAACGGAAGCATATCCCTGTTCCATGGCCCACTTCACTGCTGTCATGGCGCCCAACATTTCTCCTGCCACATTTCGGATCTTAACGCCCTGGGGATCTGTTCCGGTTCCCGATTTTTTTGTCACTTCCCCATCCGGTGTGAGGAAAACACATCCATAGGAATATTTTCCCAGAGAAACCTCGAAGCTTCCATCAACATAGGCGATCATGCC
>DXXQ01000185.1 GCA_019416265.1 Clostridiales bacterium
GAATGAGGAGAACTACAATGGAAAAAACAATGGAAAAAATCGTAGCTCTGGCTAAAGCAAGAGGATTCGTTTATCCCGGTTCCGAAATCTACGGTGGTCTTGCAAACACCTGGGATTACGGAAATCTTGGCGTTGAGCTGAAAAATAATGTGAAACGTGCATGGTGGCAGAAATTCATACAGGAATCTCCTTATAACGTAGGCGTTGACTGTGCCATTTTAATGAACCCGCAGACATGGGTGGCATCCGGACATCTTGGCGGATTTGCAGATCCTTTGATGGACTGCAGAGAGTGTCATGAGCGTTTCCGTGCAGATAAGCTGATCGAAGATTACTGTGCAGAGAAAGGCATTGAACTGGAAGGCTCTGTGGATGCCTGGTCAAAAGAACAGATGGAAGAGTTTATCAAAGAACACCAGATTCCATGTCCCACCTGCGGCAAACACGACTTTACAGAAATCCGTCAGTTCAACCTGATGTTTAAAACCTTCCAGGGTGTAACAGAGGATGCAAAAAATACAGTATACTTAAGACCTGAAACAGCACAGGGTATTTTTGTAAACTTCAAGAACGTACAGAGAACATCCCGTAAGAAGCTTCCGTTCGGTATCGGTCAGATCGGTAAATCCTTCCGTAACGAGATCACACCAGGAAACTTTACTTTCCGTACCCGTGAGTTCGAGCAGATGGAGCTTGAGTTCTTCTGCGAGCCGGATACAGACCTTGAGTGGTTTGCATACTGGAAACAGTTCTGCCTTGACTGGCTTCACAGCCTTGGAATCAAGGACGAAGAGATCCGTTACCGTGACCACAGTCCGGAAGAGCTTTGCTTCTATAGCAAGGCTACAACTGACGTAGAGTTCCTTTTCCCATTCGGATGGGGCGAGCTCTGGGGAATCGCTGACAGAACAGACTACGACCTGAAACAGCATCAGGACGTATCCGGTCAGGATATGACTTACTTTGACGATGAGAAGAAAGAGAAGTATATTCCATATGTAATCGAGCCATCACTTGGCGCAGACCGTATGGTACTTGCTTTCCTTTGCAGCGCATATGACGAAGAGGTTCTGGATGCAGAGAAGAATGACGTTCGTACAGTCCTTCATTTCCATCCGGCTCTTGCACCGGTGAAGATCGGTGTGCTTCCGCTTTCCAAGAAGCTGAATGAAGGAGCAGAGAAAATCTTCCAGCAGTTATCCAAGAAATACAACTGCGAATTCGATGACCGCGGAAACATCGGTAAACGTTACAGAAGACAGGACGAGATCGGTACTCCGTTCTGCGTAACCTACGACTTTGATTCCGAGACAGACGGCGCAGTTACAGTACGTGACCGTGACACAATGGAGCAGGTTCGTATTAAGATCGAAGAACTGGATGCATATTTTGCAGATAAATTTGCATTCTGATTTATCAGACAGGGATATGCCCGGGACATTTGAGAGGATGTTCCGGGCTTTTTTGGAAAGATGGGTAAGTATATATGTTCAGTTACGAGGTTTTGCAGTCATTTAATGATTTGGAAATAATGGTGTACAGCTATATTATGGAACATAAAAGAGAAATCCAGTTTATGACGATACGTGAGCTGGCAGATGCGGTTCATGTGTCCACTTCCACAATTTTGCGATTTTGTAAGAAGACCGGATGTGACGGTTATGCAGAATTTCGTGTGCAGTTTAAGATTTTTTTGAAAAATCAGGAGGAAAAAGAGAAAGCACCGGATACCGATACTGCTATGGATGAAATTGCTAATTTTTTTCGTACAGCGACATCTACAAGGTATGAACAGCAGATTAAGGAGGTGGCTGAGGTAATAAAAAAAGCGAAGCAACTCATCTTCATTGGAATTGGAACCTCAGGTATACTGGGAAAATACGGCGCAAGATATTTTTCCAACCTGGGAAAGTACAGTCAGTTTATTGAGGATCCTTATTATCCCATTGTTATGGATATGGAGGAAACGGTAGTAGTGGCTCTTTCTGAGTCAGGAGAAACGCAGGAGATAGTACGCCTTGCAGGCAGGTTTATGGAACATAATTGTCGTCTTGTGAGCATAACGAATGGTTCTGCAAATGTTCTGGCAAAAATGTCCGATTATAATCTGGCTTATTATGTATCCAGACAGATGTCGAGGAAGGAATATAATATTACGACGCAGGTTCCGGTACTTTATCTTCTGGAAGCGTTGGGAAGAAGACTGCTTTAAGGGATATTTGAAACCGTATTTTCGGTAGACAGGGTGTTATTTGGGTAACATCCTGTTTTTTTTCTGTCACAAATATCAATCCTTCATACGAGTGTCTGAACGGGGAAAAGCCCTGTACACAGAAAAAAAAACATGTATAATTAGAGACATCAAGCGACCGGAAGCTGAATAAGACAAAATTTACCAATGGGAAAGGGGTAACGATTATGGCAATCGATTATAGGATTACTGCCAGAGAACTTGTCAAAGAGTTGGGTGGGAATGAAAATATTTCAAATGTGACTCACTGCGCAACAAGACTTCGCTTTATTTTGAAAGATGAGTCAAAAGTAGATTCTGCAAAAGTAGCAAAAATTCCGGGAGTCATTACAACAGTGCAGGCTGGAGGACAGTATCAGGTTGTTATCGGAAATCATGTAAAAGATGCTTACCAGTTTGTGACAGAACTTGTTACGCTTGAAGATTCACAAACAGGCGCGGAAAAGCAGAAGGTTGGTGTTATAAGCCGGATTATTGATGTGATTTCAGCAATCTTTGCACCGTTTCTTTACACACTTGCAGCCTGTGGTATTCTTCAGGGAATTCTGGGGATTTTTGTGGCATTAAACGCAATCGATACAGCAGGTGGTACTTATCAGATTTTAAACTTTATCTCCTGGACGGCATTTACCTATTTGCCTGTACTCATTGCAGTGACTGCATCAAAGAAATTTAATGTGAACACCTTTGTAGCAGTAGTGATTGCATGTGCGCTTGTATGTCCGGACTATATGAATATGGTAAGCGCAGGGGATCCGGTATATTTTCTGGGGATGAAGGTTCAGCTTTTAAGCTATACATCTTCTGTAATTCCAATAATTCTTGCAATCTGGATTGCTTCTTATGTACAGAAATTTTTTGATAAATATCTTCCGATTGTTATAAGGAATCTGTTTTCGCCGATGTTTACAATTGTAATTATGGTTCCGCTGACACTTCTGGCTTTTGGACCTATTGGAAATACGGTAGGCGGAGCTATTGGGGATACATACAATTTCCTTTATAATTTGAGCCCGATTGTAGCTGGTATGATTGTCGGTGGCTTCTGGGAGATTCTGGTAATTTTTGGCGTGCACTGGGGAATTACTCCGGTTACAGTAGGAAATTATGCAAATCTTGGATACGATACGTTTACAGGGCTTCAGGCTTCTGCAGTATTCTCACAGGCAGGAGCGGCGCTGGGAGTATTCTTTAAGACCAAAGACAAGGACATGAAAGGAATATCTCTTTCAGCGGCCATCACAGGTTTCTTTGGTATTACAGAACCTGCTATTTATGGTGTAAATCTCCGTCTGAAAAAACCGATGATCTGCGGATGTATCGCCGGAGCAGTGGGTGGTGCCATTGCAGGGGGATTTAACGCAGTATCCTGGGGATATAACATGCCTGGTATCGCAACACTTCCGGCATACTTTAAGGCTGGTCATATGACACAGTTTATTGGACTGCTGATATCTATCCTTGTGTCTTTTGTATTAGGTATGATTCTTACCATGATCGTAGGATTTAAGGAAGAGACTCCGGAGGAAAGTACAGGAACTTCAGAGACAGATGCACAAGAAAAATCGGAAATTCCAGCGGAGAAGAAAGAAGGATACAGTGAAGCGGCAGAAGGAAGACAGGAGATCGGATGCCCGGTGAAAGGTCAGGCGATTCCTCTTTCTCAGGTAAAAGACGAGGTATTTTCGGCGAAAGCCATGGGAGAAGGTATTGGCATTGTTCCTGCGGAAGGAAAGGTCTATGCACCTTTCGACGGCACGGCAGAGGCGGTTTTTCCGACAGGCCATGCAGTAGGAATCACGGGAAAAAATGGTCTGGAAATGCTTATTCATATCGGCATCGATACTGTGGAATTGCAAGGAAAAGGCTTTTTAACTCATGTAAACGCAGGAGATACTGTAAAAAAAGGACAGCTTCTTGTAGAATTTGACAAAGAACTGATTGCAAACGAAGGATATGATACAACTGTAATTTACATTATAACGAATATGGATGCTGTGAAAAACCTGGAGATCCATACCGGAAGCAAGGAAGTTTCTGACAAGGTTATGACAGCAGACTGTTAGGAGGTTTCTATGGACAGATTACCGGATAAATTTCTTTGGGGCGGCGCTGTTGCCGCTCATCAGGTAGAAGGCGGATGGAATGAAGACGGAAAAGGAATCAGCATTGTGGATGTACTCACCGGTGGGGCGCACGGGGTGGATCGTGTGATTACAGACGGGGTCATCCCGGGAGAGTATTATCCTAATCATGAAGCGGTTGATTTTTATCATCACTATAAAGAAGACATAAAAATGTTTGCGGAAATGGGATTCAAATGTTTCCGTACTTCGATTGCCTGGACCAGGATTTTTCCCATGGGCGATGAGGAAACTCCCAATGAGGCAGGGCTTCAGTTTTATGATAATCTTTTTGATGAACTCTTAAAATATAATATTGAACCGGTTGTAACCCTTTCTCATTTCGAAATGCCCTATCATCTTGTGAAAAAGTATGGCGGATGGAAAAACAGAAAACTGATTGATTTTTTTGTGAAATATGCTGTGACAGTTATGGAACGGTATAAGGACAAGGTTAAATACTGGATGACCTTTAATGAAATCAATAACCAGAAAAACTATAAATATCCGCTGTTTGGTTACACTTGTTCCGGAGTGATTTTTAAGAATGAGCCCAATCCGGAGGAGTGTATGTACCAGACGGTTCATCATGAACTGGTGGCAAGCGCTCTTGTAGTGAAAAGAGGACATGAAATAAATCCGGATATGCAGATTGGCTGTATGGTTGCCTGTGTTCCGATTTATCCGTATTCCTGTCATCCTGACGATATGATGTATTCTGTGGAAGCAATGCATGACCGATATCTTTTCGGAGACGTTCATGTGAGGGGGGAATATCCCGCCTATATTCTGCGCGAATGGGAGAGGAAAAACTTTCATATTAACATGGAACCGGAAGATGCTTTTATATTAAGTCAAGGGAAGGTAGACTTCGTGGGATTCAGTTACTATATGACAAATGCAGTAAAAGCGGATGTTGTAGCAGAGGGGAATGGTCTAGATGGATATCCGGGTAGTGTAAGCAATCCTTTTGTGAAGAAAAGTGATTGGGGATGGCAGATTGACCCTGTTGGGTTAAGATATGCGTTAAATCTTTTATATGAAAGATACCAGAAACCGCTGTTCATTGTAGAAAATGGTTTTGGTGCAATTGATCAGGTTAATCCGGATGGAAGTATAGACGATGATTACAGGATTGCTTATCTTCGTGCCCACATTGAGGAAATGAAGAAAGCGGTTCTTCTGGACGGAGTAGACTTAATGGGATATAC